>CAIWHS010000070.1 GCA_903912515.1 uncultured Planctomycetaceae bacterium | reverse complement strand
GGCGTTGGGTAAGCCGGATTGGGCGCAACAATGGCGGGAGTCGGTCAGGGGGCTTGGAGGGCCTGGTGGGAACCAGCCTAAATAATTGCAGCTACTCTTTAACGCTCATCCGTAGTTTGGAGGGGAAATGCTTAGAGTTATTTACCCTCTGAATTTAATTTTTTTGGTTAGCGCAATGATTGGCTGTGGTGGATCAAGCCAGCCTGCTGGAAAAAATGCGGCAAAAACCGGTGAGGGAAAATTAGCCATTCAGGAGGTGGTCAAACCCCTGGAGTGGAAGCAGCCGCTTTTTGAAGATGTGACAGGGCAATCTCGAATCGCGTTCACTTACAGAAATGGCGAAACAACAGCCAACCACTTTTCGATTTTAGAATCGCTGGGGGGTGGCGTTGGGGTGATCGATTTTGACCGGGATGGCCTGATGGATGTTTTTTTGGCGGGTGGAGGCGAATTTGGCGGGCCAGATAAGAAAACGATTCAGGGTTTGCCTTGCGCCCTGTACAAGAACACCGGAAATTGTGTCTTTTTGGATGTGACGGCCAAAACTGGTGTGGGGCAACTGGGGCGTGAAAAACCGTGGTTTTATAACCATGGTGTGGCTGTGGGTGATTATGACCGGGATGGGTGGCCGGACATTTTGGTGACGGGGTGGGGAGCGGTTGCGCTGTTGAAAAATGTTGCCGTTAACCCAATGGCGCCGGGCGAGGGGCGCAGGTTTGAGGAGGTGACAATCCAGGCTGGATTGGGGCAGGGGTTTGAGTGGGCAACCAGCGTGGCATTTGGCGATTTGGACGGGGATGGTTTTCCAGATTTGTATGTGTGCCAGTATGTGGATTGGTCGTGGCGCAAGCACCCTCTTTGCTATTACGACGGTAAAACACCGGATGTGTGCCCACCTAAAAATTTTGAGGGGCTAGCGCACAAGGTGTTTAGGAACAACACCCGAGGTGGCTTTGAGGATGTGAGCCGGGAGTGCGGCTTAAAAGGCGGAGGGCCGGGGCAGAGCAAGGGGCTGGGGGTGGTGATGGTGGATGTGGATGGGAACAGGAAGGCCGACATCTATGTGGCCAACGACACAACCGACAATTTTTTCTATTTGAACCAATCGGTTCCGGGCAAGATCAGGCTGGAGGAACGCGGGTTGGTGAGCGGCCTTGCGCGGGATGACCGCGGCAACGCGAATGGAAGCATGGGAGTTGACGCCGGGGATCCGCAACGGACAGGCAAGGCGGCTTTTTGGGTGACGAACTACGAGAACGAACTGCCCATGCTTTATCGGAATGATTCGGTGCAGGGGCGGCTTCTTTTCACGCCCTTTTCCACTGCGGCTGGGATAGGGGCACTCGGGCAAAAATATGTTGGGTGGGGCACCGGTTTTTTGGATGCCGACCTGGATGGTTGGGAAGACCTTTTTGTAACCAATGGGCATGCGGTGCGTCACCCGGCGGGCAACAGCGCCAAAAGGTTGCAGCGGCCGGTTTTGTTGATGAACCAAAACGGCCAAAAATTCAGAGATGCGGGCGACCAAATCGGTGCCTATGGGGAAGACGACCATTTGGGCCGAGGGGTTGGTTTTGCTGATCTGGACAACGATGGGCGCATGGATTTGGTGTTGAACCCCTTGAATGAACCGGTCACGGTTTTAAGGGGGGTGGGTGGCAAAGACCGCCACTGGCTGGGTGTGCATCTGGTGGCGAAAGACAATAGTTGTATTGTAGGTGCCAAAAGCGTTTGGGAGTCTGCTGGAAAGCGGCAAACCCGCTTTGCCAAAGGAGGCGGATCTTATGCCTCTTCGGGAGATAGGCGGATGGTTTTTGGTTTAGGGCAAGAAACAGCCGGAACTTTGCTGGTGACCTGGGCTAGCGGCCTTGAGCAATCGTTCGAAAATTTGCTGGTAGACCGGTATTACCGCATCCTGGAAGGTTTCCCGGCGGTTGCGGTGGATCAGGCTCAGGGCAGGTGAGGTTGAGGTGACTGATGATGGGCCTGGAATTAAAAATCTTGTTTAAACGGTACCGAGTGCCTTTGGGTGTCTTGGTTTTCATTGTCGTTATTGGCGTAGTGGTTGGGTATTGGTGGATGGATGAGCGTAGGCGGGTGAAAGGGTTGCTGGTTCAAGGGGAAGCGTTGCTGGCGAAAAGGGAATATGGACGGGCATTGGAAAGGTTGGACAAATATCTCGTGGAGCGGCCGGGGGATGGTAGGGCGCGATTGCTGGCAGTTCGAGCGGCTCGGCAGGCGCGCGACTTTCGCCAAGCGCAGGACTATTTAGGGCAATGTGCTGCCAACCATGGGGATGCAGAATGGATTGCTGTGGAGGAAAAGCTACTGGCTGTGGCGCAGGGTGATGATCGGCCGGTGCCTGAATTGCGGGAAAGGTCGAAGGGTGACGATGCGCTGGCGCTAGTGATTTTGGAAGTGTTGGTTCAGCGAGATTTGGATACCTACCAGCTTAGTGCCGCGCTCGATGGATTCACCCGTTACTTGGCCCAGAAACCGGATGACTTGCACGCACTATTGGGCAGAGGTTTTGTGTGGGAAAGGTATTTAAGTTTTGCGGATGCGGCTGAAAATTACAGGCAGGCGGTAGCGGCTCATCCGGACAGTGAGCGTGCCAGATTGAAGCTGGCTGAGACGCTGCTGATTGTGGGTACCCCGCAGGAAGCTTTGACCCATTTTGTTTGGCTGGCAGACCGGATGCCCGAGGTGCCCCCAGTGCGGTTGGGGCTTGCCCGCTGTCAGCGGCGCCTTGGGGAGCCGGACAAGGCTCGGCAAATTCTTGATGGACTGCTCGTGGAGTTTCCCAACCACGGTGAAACCCTGTGGGAGCGGGGTGAGCTGGATTTGGAGCAGGGGAAAGCAGGGCAGGCAGAGCCATTTTTGCGCAAAGCGGCGCAGGCCAGACCCTTTGACCGAAGGGTGCAATATTCGATGTATAGGTGTTTGTTGCAGCTAGGCCGGGAAGAGGAGGCCGGGAAATTTGATAAGCGGGTGAAACAACTGGAGAGTGACCTGGCGCGGTTGGCAGAGATCAGGAACGGAGTGAAAACCGACCCTAACAATGCGGCGTTGAGAGCGGAGGGTGGTCTCCTTTTTTTGCGCCACGGCGAAAGAGAGGAAGGGGTGCGCTGGCTTCAGCTGGCACTGAAGCTAGATCCTAACTGTGAAACTGCCCAAAGAGCCCTAATTGCGGAGGCAAGCAGGGCCAAAAATTAGGGATTATCATCTTTAATCTCGAAGCGGAAATTTTTAGGGCAAATGTGATGTTTTAAGGAAATTTTCCTTGACTTGGTTTTTTAGCAGACATAGAAGGAATATGTGTCATTATTGGGAAGTTATCTCTTTAAGACACTGACGCAGTGATTTTTCCTCTTCTTCTGCGAGGTGCTCCATGGTCTTCATTAAAAAGCGCTTGCGCGTTTTAGGTTTTACGCTGATTGAGTTGCTGGTGGTGATTGCGATTATTGCCGTGTTGGTTGGTTTGTTGGTTCCCGCTGTGCAGAAAGTGCGCGAGGCGGCCAACCGGATGAGTTGCTCAAACAACATCAAGCAAATTGGGCTTGGGTTGCACAATTACCATTCGACGCATGGCAAATTTCCACCCATGAGTCGTTATCAAGCGAAGCCTGGAACCACCGCCACCGGTGAGCAGGCTGAAAAAGGTACACTGTGGGTCTATATCCTACCCTATATTGAGCAAGACAATATATATAAGTTGTCTGCTTTTCCTAGTCCGCGTAACCCTTCAGTTGATTCAAATGGGCCCTTGTCTTACGCTTCTAAATCTATCAAGACCTATCTGTGCCCATCTGATTCGTCCAATTCGCCTGCTGAAACTTGGACAGATGGATGGACGATTGCCAACTATGTGGCGAATCACGATGCCTTCCATAATCCCAACGATGGTGGCTGGATGTCGGCATGGGATTCGGGTCAAAGTTCTTACCAGGCTCGGGTGACCTATCCTGATGGTTCTTCGAACACCTTGGGTGTTACCGAAGCCTATGCCCGTTGCAAGGACCAAGGTACCTTGTGGGCGCATGAGACGGTGACCCCGGATTGGCACGCCATGTTCAACGACTGGAATGCCCGTGGTGTGAACTCGAAATTCCAGGTCATGCCCAAGAATTCTTCTTGCAATGTGTATCTGCCCCAACAAATTCATACCGGTGGCATCAATGCCCTGATGATGGATGGCAGTGTTCGCAATGTTGGTTCGAGTGTGAATGTTGTTAACTGGGCAGCGTCGCTCACCCCCAATGGTGGTGAGACCCAAAGCCTAGATAATTGATTCGCCGAACTTTTAATTGGTAAAAGGGGCGACCGAAATGGATCGCCCCTTTTTTATTTGGGTTTTGATTTAATTTAGATCGAATACCTCTTTGATTTCCCAGGAGTAGTGGAATGGAATGGAAAATGGTAGCTAAGCCGGTTTGGATAGCACCTGCATTCGCAGGCTTTTTGGCGGTGGTGGTTGGTTGTGGAGGCGTGGATTACAAAAGTCGGGGCGCTGTATCCGGCAAGGTGACGATTGCTGGCAAGAACCTGACGGTCGGCTCGGTGATGTTTCAAAACAAGGAAGGCATATCGGCTTCGGCCAGTATTGACCCAAGTGGAAAATACAACCTGCTGGATGCCCCCCTTGGTGAGTGTCAGGTGACTGTATCGGTACCAAAGTTGCCGCAGGACCCTACCACCTAGAGTCGGCTGACCGGCAAGGGGGCCGGACCCAAGATGCCATCGGGCCCCCGTGACCCCAACAAGGCACCCAAAGAGGAGCCTAAGGAAAACGAAGCGGACAAAGATGGCAAGGCAAATGATCCCAACACCCCAACCATGGCATCTGTTGGTGGAGCGGTCGTTCCCAAAACGGTAGTGCCTATCCCTGACAAATTTTCCAACCCTGATACCTCGGGTTTGAAATACACGGTCATCAAGAATCAGAGCCATTCTTGGGATATTGATTTAAAGTGATTTCGGGTTTTTCCCTGATTTTTTAGGGGAACGGACTTTAAGGCTTGAACCATGGCTGAGAGCCCTTTCCCTGATTCAGCTAACGCCAACAAGCGTCGGAATTTCCGACGCTTGTTGGCGTTTTTTCTGGCACTTTTGGTGTTGGCGGTGGCGGCGGGAGGTTGGTGGCTTTGGCGCGTTTATCGGGCTGATTCGCTATGGAAAAAAGCTGGAGGTGCGATTGAGCGCGGTGAATTCTTGGAGGGTTTGGGATTTTTGGGGTGGTATTTAGCCCTGAAGCCCCAGGATTTGGAGGGGCTTTTTCTGGCAGCCCGCACCGCCCGGCGCGCAGGCAAAATGCAAGAAGCCAAGCAGTTGTTGACGCGGTATGAGGATATGGGAGGGAGCCTTCAGTCGGTGCGGCTGGAGCGTGACCTGCTATTGGTGCAGCAAGGCTTGATTGGCGGGGCTGATTTGCGATTACGCGCCATGGTGGGGCCGGACCACCCGGATGTGACCTTGGTACTGGAGGCCTTAGCCAGAGGTTATATGCTCACCGAAAGATGGGCCGATGCCCGCCAAGCCTGCTCGATGTGGCGCAATGTGGACCCCAAGGCCCCCATGGCCTGGTTTTGGGGTGGTTGGGTTTGCGAACGGATGGTGCAGGTGGAGCTGGCGGTTGATTTTTATACCAAGGCGCTGGAGTTGGCCCCTGAGAATCGGGAAGTGCGCATCGCTTTCGCCCGCATGCAGCTAAGGAAACGCAGCCCTGAAACAGCAAGGCCCCATTATGAATGGGTTTTACAGCGTTATCCAGAGGATGAGGAAGGCTTGCTTGGCCTGGGGCAGTGCCTGATGGAGGAGGGCAAAGTGATGGAAGCAATAGCCCAGTTGGACCGGGCTTTGGCCATGTACCCCCAATCGAATTTGGCATTGGCTCTCAGGGGGCGGGCGTCCATGGAGGTGGGTGAGCCGAAGCAGGCCGAGACCTGGTTGCGCGGGGCATTTCAGGCGGAACCAGGGGACGGGGAGAACCTGCACCAACTGGTGCAGTCCCTCCGGGCGCAAGGGAAGAATGAGGAGGCCGGCCAACTGGACCAAAAGCTGACTGATTTGCAAAAAGATTTGAAGCGGCTGAATGAGTTATTGAGAATGATCGGGCCACAACTGGCAGACTCTGGGCCGTGTTATGAGGCTGGCATAATCGCCTTGCGGGTAGGGCGCAAGGAGCAGGGGCGGAACCTGTTGGAAGACGCGCTGCGCAGGAAAGGGGATCATCGTCCGGTGCATCAGGCACTGGCTGGTTATTATCGAGAGTCAGGGGAGTTGGAAAAGGCTGAAGTTCAGGAAGCTCTGGCGGAAAAGCGTTGAAATGACTGCAAAAGACAGATTGGGACAGGTTGCTCGCATTTGTTTTCAGACGCGCTTGCGCGGGCTGTTAACAGTATTTTTGGTGCTGTTGATTTGTTTTTGTTCGTGGCATGGAGCCCAATGGGGCTTGGCCCGTTTGGCCTTTTCGCGGGCCGAGGAGGCCTTGGCCCGCTACGATTTTGAGACGGCATTTCAGCAACTCGAAATTGTTGAATATTACAGGCCCCAGGATGGCCAAGCCTTAATCATGGCGGCACAGGCGGCGAGAAGAGGCGGCCGACCGGATGATGCACGGGAGTGCCTGCGTCGGTACCGGGCCCTGGCGGGGTCGACTCCGGAAGGAAGGCTGCAGGGCTCTTTGCAAGAAGTCCAGGCTGGAGACATTGAGACGAATGTGTATGAGCTGATGGCCAAAGCCGACAGTGGCCACCCTGCTGCGGAGCAAATTTTGGAAGCGCTGACAGTGGGGGCAGTGGAAATTTACCATTTCGATCAAGCTGGGTTTTGGATTCACCATCTCTTGAAGAACTTTCCGGTCAATCCGGTTGGGCGACTAATCCGGGCGCAAATGGATGATGTGCTGGGCAAACGGGATAAGGCGGCGGCCCTGTGTCGGGAATTGTTGGCCGATTTTCCCAACAACACCAAGGCAAAAACCTTGCTGGCGGGACTGCTTTACCGGGCACAGCAGTTCGAAGAATCGGCAAACCTGTATGGGGAATTGCGGGCGGAGAATCCTGACGACTTACGGGCCCTTCTTGGTTTGACCAAATGCCGGACCCAAATGGGCCAGACCGAGGAGGCGGGGTTGCTGGTGGCGGAGTTGACGGAGAAATTTCCTGATGTGAGCGAGGCCCTTTTGGAAGCAGCCCGATTTGCCCAAAGTCAAGACCGTAGGGTGGAAGCTGAGAGATTGTTGAGGCGTGCGGTGGAATTGGCGCCCAACGACCATGAGGTGCATTACCAGCTTGGATTGTGTTTGGAGCGGGCGGGAAAAGGTGAGGAGGCGAAGTTTCATCTGGAAAAATTCAAACAGGTGGAGGCCGATATGGTTCGGCTGGATGCGCTGCTTAAACAGGTGGTGGAAAGCCCCAAAGATCCTGCCCCCCGACTGGAAGCTGGCAGGATTTGCCTGAGGAACAATCAGGGGGACGAGGGGCTTCGCTGGCTTCATGGGGCGCTGGAGATTGCGCCCAACAATGCTGCCATTCATGGTGCCTTGGCTGAGTACTACCAGGGGATTGGGGACCAAAATTTGGCTGAAACGCACAGGAAGCGAGCCCGCTAAAACGAACTGAAAAGCTGGTTGGCTGGTGGCAAAAGCCGGTTTGCCTGTTTTCAGGGTGGCAGGAATGGGGTTCGGGCTGTTAGGATGATATCATTACATTCCGCTAGTTAGTGCTTGGTTTGCCAAGACTTTTTTGGATTGGAGATTTGGTGCATGGCGAAGGAAGAATCGATTCTAATGCAAGGCAAGGTGACCAGTGCCCTGCCAAACACCCAGTTCCGAGTGAAGCTGGATAACGGCCACGATTTGCTCGCGCATATTGCCGGAAAAATCCGCAAGAACTTTATCAAGATCCTGCCTGGCGATGTGGTGACCGTGGCGATTTCGCCCTACGACCTTTCAAAAGGCCGCATCACTTACCGCGGGCCTTTGCGCAAGGCTGAAGAAGAAGGCCAAGAGGGCGGATAGGGAATAATATCAATTGCAGTGTGATGGACCGAAACAGATGGCCAAAAGGCTGAGGGTAGGAAACCTGCCTGCCCAAGTGGGCGACGCTGAGCTTATGGAGCTTTTTGGCGTTCATGGAGTAGTCTGCAACGCCTGGGTGGTGCTGGATCGAGACACGCGGCAATCGCGCTGTTTTGCGTTTGTAGACATGGAAACAGATGAGGGTGCCCAAGCTGCAATGTCGGCGCTGGACCGCAAGCCCCTCATGGGCCAAATTCTGCATGTCGAGCATTTGAGGGAACCTGAACGCCCACAGGGGGCTAGCGAACCGAGAGGGCCCATGGGCGGTCCCCCGGATCGAAGAATGGATGGCCCCCGAGGTGGATTTGGTTTTAGAGGGCCTGGCGGTCCTGCTCGTGGAGGGCCTGGTGGCCCCCGGGGAGGTTTTGGAGGCCCCGGTGGGGGATATGGCGGCCCTCGCGGAGGTTTTGGTGGCCCTCGTGGGCCGGGTGGCTTTGGCAGGGGTGGGCCGCCTAGGCGAGGCGGGCCCTGAGAAGTTTTTTTAGCCAATTGAACTGAATTAAAATTCGCCCTAAAAACCAGTGGAGCCCATGGGGTCTGCAACTACTGGTTTTCCCACGATTTGAGCCTGGATTGGAACTGGCGCACCAGGCTTCGGCCTTGAGGTGTTTTTTGGTCAATTCCAGCCCGCGCTGGGCTACAAATGAATTGGCGTGTGCCATGAAAATCGTCCACCCTTTTGGCATGGCAGGGGGCGCAAGAGTTTAGGCCCAAATAGCCGGGGTTTTGGGAGATAAACTCTCCACCAGGTTTTTCGTTAAGCTCATCAAAAATGGTGCGGGGCTTGGCTGTTGGCCAAACCCGAAGGCCAAGGGGGGGGGAAACAGGGCTTTGCCCGACCCGGTAGCCAGCACCAGGCAAATGGCAAGCCGCAGGGGCCAGCTAATCGAAAAGTTGGAAGGGGAATGCTGTAGGCCAGTATCAGCGGGCGGGCCCATCAATACCTGGCCACCTGATGGTGAGGTCTATTGTTGGATTTTGCCATCTTTTTTAGTTTTTTGGCAAGCCTTGATAGATTTATTTGGAGCGGATGTTGGCCAAGGCCATGAGAGCATAGCCAGTCACCAGAGTTGGATTGCCCTCCATCCAGCGGTCTTTCGGGTTGGCCCAGGAACCATCAGAGGATTGGCGTTTTTCGAGCCGCTCGATGATTTCGCGGCGCCAGTCGTGTTTTTGCGATTTGGCATCGGTGAAGGAATCATCGCCCAAGAGCTGGAGAGCCTTGCTGGCAGTGTGCAGGTAGTAGAAATAGCCCCATTCCTCGCGCCCTGCGGGCATGCCTGGGTTTTTGTCGAGGGTGTAATTGTCACGGAGCCATTTCAAGGCACCCTGAATGCGGGGGTCTTCTTTTTTTACGCCACAATAGATGAGGCTTTTCACCCCTGCATAGGTCATGCTGCCATAGCCTGGCAGCGCGCCATTTTGTTGGGGAGAATCGAAGCTTTTGGTGGAGCCACCGGCCGCCGCGGAGTAAATGAAACTGCCATCGTTTATTTTGTCGGCCCAAGGGCGGTCGTTATGTTCACTCTTCAGGTTTTGGCAACGGCTGACAAACACCATGGCGCGTTGATAGGCGGGATCTGATGGGGGAATGCCGGCCTCTTTGAGGGCGTCGAGAAAATATTGGGTGTTGGACATGTCTGGGCGGGATTTGGAGTCGTATCCGGCACCGCCGAAGAAATCGTCGTTGCGGTTTTTGCCTTCTTCGTCATCCCACTGCAGTTTGCGCAGGAAGGAGGAAGCATCGGCGATCACTTTTTTGTGGGCATCGCGGCCGGCTGCGGACAGGGCCATCAGATTGACGCAGGTGACATAGTTTTGCAGACCCACGCGCGGATTCTTGCCGGCAATGTGGCCAGCCTCGGGGTTGATCAGGCCTTCAATGTATATCAGGGATTTGGCCACCATGGGATCGGTTGCGGGAAGCTTGGCCCCTTTTAGCAATCCGGTGGAGACGATGCCTGTGATGCCTGGGCTGAGTTCGGTAGACCAACCGCCATTAGCTTCCTGGCGGGTTTTGAGCCAGCCAGCCGCCTTGGCGGCCATAGCGTCTACCCTGCGCTCGAGGTCGGGGGATAGGGGAGGGCCGGAGTCTTGTGCCCAAGCTTGGTGGGGTGAAACCAAGTTGCAGCCAAGGGATGCCAGCAACGCAAAAAGCAAATGACTTCTGGCGTAGAGCATGGTGTAAGTTTCCAAAAATTGGGTAAGAATTTATCACATTATACGGCTAATCAAAGCACGCTAAAAGCGTGGCCGAAAGGCAACTGGAAAAAGAGGTGCAGGATGGAAAACAGAATGTTTGGCCCGGCATAAGGGCTTTGATAGCAGGCGATTGCGTGAGCACTTAGGGTGAATGACGGGATTTGAACCCGCGACAGCCGGAACCACAATCCGGTGCTCTACCAACTGAGCTACATCCACCATCCAAAACTGGATAGTTAAATATTACCCCAAGTTGGCCAATGGGCAAGGGAAAAGGCGCGAGGATTGAACCTGAGTGGGCGGGAAATATTAAATGAAAAATACCCAGCAACACACTGCCAAGATAGGCAAAAGGAGCCCGCAGGACCAAAGCATGTAGCCAAAAAAGCCCGGCATGCGGACGCCGGAGGCCTCGGCAATGCTTTTGACCATGAAATTGGGGCCATTGCCGATGTAGGTCATAGCTCCCAGAAAAACGGCCCCACAACTGATAGCTTTAAGTAGCGCCCCGCCTTGGTAGGTTGTCAATTCGCCAAAATCCCCTGCATTTGTCAATCCGGAGCTGCCCATAGCCAAGCTGGCAAAAGCCACGTAGGTGGGGGCGTTGTCCAAAAAGCTGGACAGGGCACCCGTGAGCCAGAAGAACTGCCAGGGTTTGTTGATTCCCAAATGCTGGCTGTTTTCCTCCAGCAGGGCAATCGCGGGGCCCATAGTGACAAACAGGCCAGCGAAAAGAATTGCCACTTCCAAAACCGGGGCCCAGGAAAAGCCGTTCAGTTGCCTTAAAATTTTGCTGGTGGTTCGCAAGGAAAACCAAGCCATCAGGACCATCAGGCCGGCGGAGAGAAGGGTGGCAACAAGCCCTTCGCCCATCGACCCTTTCAGTAACACTGCTCCTACGATTCCGAGCAGGAATAGAAGGTTGTGACTGCCTTGAACAAATAAGGTTGGGCGAAATTGCGAGCGGTGGGTGGGGGCTAGTGGACCGGGTTTTTCAGCGAAAATAAAGCAGTCGAGTGCCCAAAAGAGAGCGAGCAATAAAGCGTTGACCAATAGCCACTGGGGCGCCAGGCCTAAAGTCCAGATGAAGGGTACGCCGTGAAGAAAGCCGAGAAAAAGTGGCGGGTCACCCAAGGGGGTGAGGAGGCCGGCGGTATTGCTGACAATGAAAATGAAAAAAAGAACCAAATGGACAAGGTGCCTTCTACCGCGGTTGGTGCCTAAAAGCACCCTGATTAGCAACATGCTGGCACCCGTTGTTCCCAAAAGATTTGCCAGCACGGCTCCCAAGCCCAGAAGGGCGGTGTTTGCTAGGGGAGTTCCGCGCCAGGTGCCTTCCAGATGGATGTTTCCGGCCACGACAAACAACGAGCCGATAAGGGCCATGAAGGCCAAGTATTCAAAAAGGGCATGAGAAGTTCCCTGCCAGGGAGTTGTGAGGGCAACCGGCAGCGACAAGGCCAGGGCAAACCAGAATTTGAGGCTGTCGCGATGCCACAGATGGGGGATAGCCAGCGGGAAAACGCCGATTCCCAGCAAGAGTAAAGCAAATGGAATTGCGGCCCACACGGGCTGTTTGCCAGCGCTGGCGCCCGATTCGAGGGCAAAAAGGGTTTCGGGGCCAACCAAGAGGGCCAAAAGTGTCACGATGGGCAGGCAGAAAAGATTCCACCCTCGAACCTGTCCGAGTCGGGTGGAATGGGGGTTCATGAGAATGCCTTGACTGTTTGATTGGCGGAAAGATGGACGATTATGAAATTGTCAGGTATTTTATAGAAGGTTGAGACAGTTTAGGGGAAGGGTGCCTGTGGCCTTTTAGATCCGGGGCAATTACCCAACCCGGTAAACACGAGGAATCATTTCATGACCACACCCAAAGCCCCGAAAACAGCAATCGTGGCTTTTAAGGTGGAGAAGGAATTGGCTGATTTGCTCGACAAATTGCCGAACAAAAGCGATTTCATTCGCAAGGCCATTGCCTCGCAACTGGGCATGTCTTGCCCGCTCTGTTTGGGTAAGGGTGTGGTTTCTCGCGGTTTTCATGATCATTTTACTCCTGTTTTGAACCAAGCGCGCCATGCGCGGTGCAGTGCTTGCAAGGAGATGACCTCTCTGCCCAACGACCCGACCCATTTGGGGGGGGATGACCAGCGGCGCTTTGACCAATTCTTTTTGGGTGGGCCCTTACTGTGTCCAACTTGCTACGAAAAAACCCTAACCTGTGATGATTGCGGTTGGCATCTGACGCCTGACCAGGTTGAGGCGCATCAACTCCACGCCCATCCGGGGACTCGCATTCGTTAATGGTGCTGGCCTTTTGCTGGCCCGGCAGATTGGTTTTGAACATTCTGAAAAAGAACCGTTAAACTGGCAGGTATGCATTTGGAGCATGTCTGCCAGTTGGCTTTTTCAGGATTCATTTTATGACCCGCCCCAATCCGCCTGCCAAAAACATTGCCACCGATTCTGAATCGACACTGGCGCCTGACAGCTTGGTGGGGGTGGATGGTGGCGGGGCCTCGGATGCCACCTTGGCCCCCGGTAACCCAGTGCCCGAGGCAAATAAAGTCACAGTGAATAACCGGATGGACGCCACCTTGGCCCCGGATGATTTTGCGGCTAAACCCCAGCCGAATTCAGCGGACGACCGCACCTTGGCCCCGGATGCCTTGCCTAGCGGCGGAGCACTTGGAGCCCTGAAAGGTGGTGCCTTTGCCGCGGGGTTGGATGATGGATCGACCTTGGCTGACACGCCCCAAGCTAGGGGAGCGGGTTGGGATGCGGGGGCAACCTTACCTCCGGGTGAACCAGCAGATGACTCAGGGGCAACGATGCCTCCGGGTGGTGTTGTGGACGATTCCGGTGCGACGATGCCTCCACCGGGCGGGATAGATGATTCAGGCGCGACGATGCCTCCGGGTGGTGTTGTGGACGATTCCGGTGCGACGATGGCCCCGGGTGGTGTTGTGGATGATTCCGGTGCGACGATGCCTCCGCCAGGGGCCGGGGATGACTCGGGGGCGACAGTAGCACCAGGGCAGAGCCAGCTTTTAAAGACCGGTGCTATTGGTGCGGGGTCAAAAACAGTGGCTGGGAAAAGCCAAGTTTCGGCTACTCAGGTTGGCTTGAAGGGAACGCTTGGGGCAACGGTTCCCACTTCGCCTGCTTCTGGCAAAGGCAGGATGCCCCAAGTGCCGGGCTATGAAATTTTGGGTGAGTTGGGGCGGGGTGGCATGGGTGTGGTGTACCGTGCCAGGCAGTTGGGGCTGAACCGCATGGTTGCCCTGAAAATGGTGTTGAACAGCCAAGCTAGCGAATCGGAGCTGGAAAGGTTCAGGCTTGAGGCGCGGTCGGTGGCTGCAGCCCAGCACCCCAACATTGTGGGCGTGTTTGATGTGGGAGAGTTCCAAGGCTTGCCCTATATGGCGCTGGAGTTTGTGGAAGGTGGCCCGCTGGATAGCCGGTTGAAAGGGGAGCCGCAGGAACCGCAGTTCACTGCCCGGGTGATGGAGCAAATTTGCCGGGCCATGGGCCATGCCCACTCGCTGAAGATTATTCACCGCGACTTGAAGCCGGCGAATGTGTTGCTCACCAAGGAAGACCTTCCCAAGGTAACCGACTTTGGCTTGGCCAAGGAGCTTGATGCGGATGATGGGCACACCCGGACAGGGTCGATTATGGGAACGCCCAGCTACATGCCTCCGGAGCAGGCAGAGGGCAAGGCCAAGGAATTGACCGCGGCGGCGGACATCTACTCATTGGGAGCCATTTTGTATGAATTCCTGACGGGGCGACCGCCTTTCAAGGGGCGCACCCTTTTGGAAACTTTGGAGCATGTGCGCAAGAAGGAGCCGGTCTCGCCCATTGATTTGAACCCGACGGTGCCGATTGACTTGCAGACCATCGCGCTGAAAGCACTGGAAAAGGCGCCGGAAAAGCGATATCTGACAGCCGTCGAAATGGCGGAAGATCTGGCGGCGTTTGGGCGTGGTGACCCGATCATGGCCCGGCCTATAACCCGGTTGCAAAAGGTGGTGAAATGGGCCAAGCGAAACAAATCCCTGGCGGCGTTAGCTGGGGTTGGCGCAGCCTTTTTGCTGGTGTTGCTTGGAGGCAGCATCGCGCTGAATGCGGCATTTGGCATAGCGGAAAGCAACCGCTTGGCTTTGCAGCGGCAGGTTGAATCGGCGCGTGAAAGCGGCAGGGGTGCCTTGCAGGTAGCCAGGGGGGCCATTGCTGAGCGACGATTTGACGAAGCCAAGAACAGCTTGGAAGGTGGACTAGCCACACTGGCCTCGGCCAGTTCTGGCCATGATGCAGCCAAGGAAGACTTGGCGGATTTGACCAAGGAATTGGATGAAATGCTGGTGGAAGCCAATCAGCATTTGGCGACCGACAAGCTGGTGGCTGATTTCAACAAGGCGCATGACGCAGCATTGTTTTCGCATGTGAACCAGGTGGGCGTGGAAATTGGCAAATTGCGAAAGACTATTCGGGACAATGTAGCCAACGCGTTTGCCTTGGTGAATCTGGATGCGGCTCTTGAGAAACCCGAGCCGGTTTTTGACAAGTATTTTCGGGAGGAGGAGCGGGGTAACATCCGTTCCCGTTTGGGTGAGTTGTTTGTGATTTTGGCGGATACTGCATTTGATGAGAAAGACTTGGCGGGTGCCAAGGCCCATTTGGAAAAGGCGAAAGGGTTATTACCCATCGACAAGCTTTTCCATTTGAAAATGGGGCAGTATTTGAAAAATTCAGATCCGGATGCTAGCCAGAACGCAATGGATTTGGCAAAAAGCGGCAAGGCGACCACGCCTCTTGAGTGGTTTTTAATTGGTGACGAGCATTTCAAGGCGAGGCAATATAGCCTGGCTGCTGACGCTTTTCGCGAGGCTGTTGCCTTGGATCCGAGGCATTTTTGGTCGCAATATTTTTTGGCAACCATCAGCTTGGAGCAGGGTGAAACGGGTTCGGCCCATTCGGGGTACCTGGTGGCGCGATCACTTCAGCCAGATTTTGTTTTCACCGATGTGATGCTGGGTGTTTGTGAGGCCAGGGAGGGTGATTTTGAGCAGGCTAACCGGCATTTTCAACGGGCCGAAGCCGGGGCGGGGGCCACGCAAGTGTTTATGGTCAATCGGGCTGATTCCCGATTTCGTCAGGCAGTTAAATTGAGGGATGCCAAGCGATTGGCGGAGGCTAAAGCGCTTTTTGAGCAGGCAAAAACGGATCTGGAAAAGGCCCTTTCCACCCAGGAAACGGAGTTGGGGCTAGCCAATTTGGCAGGGATTTTGAGTGAGCTTGGGCAGGAAAAAGAGGCTGGCGCGCTTTTGAAAAAAGCAGTGACGGCCTATCCCAACGCCAAGGCAAACACTTGGGCGGCCTATGCCCAGATTTTGGACCGTGGAGCCGATACCTCAAAAGACAATCAGGCAAGGTTCGAGGCGGCCAAGGCATGGGATCAGGCGGGACAGCGCGAGCCGGATCCGAAAAAAGTGAGCGATTACTTGCTAAACGGAGCCAACCAGTTTTTGCGAGCTGGCAAGGTGGAAGACGGTATCAATATGGCTGAGGCGGCTTTTTTGAGAAATCCGGAAAATGCTGCTGCTTTTTTAGCGAAGGGGCTGGCCCGTTTTTCGCAAGGTGCCAGATTGCCCAAGACTGATCCGAATGCCAGCAAGCTGCTGGGAGAGGCCGCAGCAGATTTACGGAGATATTTGGAGCTGCAGACAATGCGAAAGCCGGATGACCGGCAAGCCTTGGCTGTGGCTTGGGAGCGATTGGGAACTATTCAGGCCCGGCAGGGGGATAACATTGGTGCGCTGGCCAGCCAAACACAGGCCATGACATTGGACCCGACAACCCCTTCCATTCGGCGGATGCGCGGGTGGAACCTGATGAACCAGTGGCGCAATGCGGCTTTATCAGATTTTGATTTGGGGCTGAAAGAAAATCCCTCCCCGGATGACCTGGTGGACCTGCATGTTGGTCGGGGGTATCTGCTGGCGCAAAAAGGGGAGGAGGCTGGGGCATTGGCTGACCTGAAGCAGGTGCAATTGCTTTCGAAGGATCAGCCGATGAACTTGTTGAACGCATCGACCATTCTGGCGCAAGTCGCAGGCCAGCAGCGCAAGATGCAGGGGCCCCAATCGGAGGCAGCCAAAAAAACGGTGGAGGGCATGGCCACCATGATTGAAGGGGCGATGGCAAAAATTCCAGCCGGCCGGAAGGCTACGATTTGGAAACAGTTCAAGGCCGACGAGGGGTTTGACCCAGTGCGTGACATGGACGGGTTCAAGGCTCTAGACAAGCAATTTGCGCCGGCGAGCCAGCCATGAGCAAAGATTGGCAGGAATTGGAAAGGGCCTACCGCAAAACCAGTTACTGGCTTTTGGAGGGATTGGTCGAAAGCGACAGAGTGATGGTATTGCGGGTGGACGAACCATGTCCGGAGGGTTTTTTCAAACTGGTTGCTGGCAAGCCTTGGGCATTGCTGACATCCTGTAACCCAGGAAGTATGCCTTTGGATACAGAAAGTAATGCTTTGCTTTATAGGAAACTGAGGGATAGGGTGGCGGCGGAGGGGCTTCAGCATCTGGCGGCGGTGGGTGTTGAGCTTGAGGTAGGTTGGATGGAGCCGATGTTGTTGGTTTGGCCCTTAGAGTTGTCTGATGCGTTGGTTTTTGCCAAAACATTGGGCCAGAGGGCGATTTTGGCAGAAAAACCTGGTGAATCGGATTGCTCGGAGGGTTTGGTGGGGCTTTTTTACACCGAGGAATGACCAGGAAAACAAATGACCCCTCACCGGTCAGGGCAGGGGTTCCTACAATCGACATATAGCAGGCCGGGCAGGCTGAAGGCTCAATTTTGGGCTGACACAACCTGAGATTTGCAAAAGACTTACAAAACAAATGCGGCGGGGGTGGTGATGAGCGAGCCGGAATACCGTCCGGGCCTGGCAGATGTGCCGGTGGCCGAGTCGTCAATCAGTTTTATTGATGGGCAAAGGGCGCGTTTGGAGTACCGCGGCATCGCAGTGGAGGCGCTGGCTCGGGAAAGTACCTTTGAAGAAACTTCCTGGTTGCTGTTGAAGGGTGAACTGCCAACCCAAAAAGAGTTGGCTATTTTTGACAGCCAGCTCAAAGAACACCGCAAGCTGAAATACAAGCTTTGCGACATGATCAAATGCATGCCTGAGTCGGGGCATCCGATGGCTGCGTTGCAGGCATCAGTTGCTGGGCTGGGCATGTTCTATCCTGCCCGCGATGTATCCAACTCAAAAACGAATTGGGAATCAGTGGTGCGCTTGATCGCCAAGCTGCCCACACTTGTTGCGACTTTTCATCGACTTAGGCATGGTGATGACGCGATTGCGCCGCGTGAAGACCTGAGCCATGCGGCCAATTTCTATTGGATGCTATTTGGCAGGGAGCCTTCGACGGCGGTTGCCCGGGTGCTGGATGCGTGCTTTGTGCTGCACGCGGAGCACCAGATGAACGCCAGCACCTTTTCGGCGCGGGTGACAGGCTCGACCTTGGCCGACCCCTATTCGGTGGTGGCGGCGGCGGTAGGGACCTTGAGTGGCCCGCTGCACGGCGGGGCCAACGAAGAAGTTTTGGACATGCTCGACGAAATTGGCGAGCCGTCCAAAGCCACTGGTTGGCTGGAGCACGCTGTGGCCACCAAGAAAAAAATCATGGGAATGGGGCACCGGGTTTACAAGGTGAAGGACCCCCGGGCGACGGTGCTTCAAGAGTTGGCCGAGCATGTGTTTGCCGAGAGTGGCAGGCCAGTGCGCTATGACCTGACGCTGCAATTGGAAGCGGCGGCGGTGAAGATCTTGGGGCCCAAGGGCATTTATCCGAATGTCGATTTCTTTTCGGGTATCGTGTACGAGGCTTTGGGAATTCCGCGCGACCTTTTCACGCCTATTTTTGCGGTGGCTCGGGTGTCTGGCTGGTTGTCGCATTGGCTGGAGCAACTGAAGAACAACCGCATTTTCCGCCCGGAGCAAATATTCACGGGCACAAATGACTGCCCTTATACCCCCATCGATCAGCGTCCCTGAGCCATTGGCCTAAAACCGAGCAAGATTAAATAGCATGTTAGATATTCAATATGTGCGTGAAAATCTCGAGGCTGTGCGGGCCAATTGCGTGAACCGTCTGGTGAAGGCGGATCCTGCCGTGGCTGTAGAGGCCGATGATCACCGCCGGGCCTTGGCCCAGCGCACCCAAACGGTGCAGGAGCGGCAGAACGAGGTCTCGAAGCTGATCGCCAAGGAGAAAGACCAGACGGGGCGTCAGGCCCTGATCAGCGAAGGCAAGGCCCTGCGTGAGGAAGCTCAAGGGTTGGAGGCCAAACTCCGCGACGCGGAGGTGAAGGTGAGGGAGGCGCTTTGCCAACTTCCCAACCTCACCCACCCGGAAGCTCCCATTGGCGGTGACCCTGACAGCAACAAAGACATTCGCCAATGGGGGACAATTCCCGCATTTGATTTTGCCCCCAAGGATCATGTCTCCTTGATGGAAAGTCTTGATTTGGTGGACTTTGAGGCGGGGTCATCGGTCACGGGCTCCAAGTTTTATTTTTTGAAGAATGAGGCGGTGCTTTTAGAGTTGGCCTTGGTGCATTTCGCAATGGCCAAGCTGGTGGCCCGCGGTTACACCCCGATCATCACTCCTGATTTGGCGAAAGTGGAGGTTTTGGAGGGGATCGGCTTCATGCCGCGGGATCCCAACCCCGAGACCCGTCAGGTTTATACGATTGAGCAATCGGACCTGTGCCTGGTGGCCACTGCGGAAATCACATTGGGTGGCATGCACCGCGACCAAATTCTGGATGCGGCGCGTTTGCCCCTTAAATATGTGGGCTTGTCGCATTGTTTCCGCACGGAGGCAGGGGCGCCTGGGAGGGACACCCGGGGCTTGTACCGTGTGCACCAATTCACCAAGGTTGAGATGTTCAGTTTTTGCACGCCTGAGCAGAGCGAGGCGCTGCACTTGGAAATTTTGGGTATCGAGGAAGAGGTGTTTCAGGATTTGGGTTTGCCTTACCGGGTGATAGACACCTGCACCGGTGATTTGGGAGGCCCGGCCTACCGCAAATATGACCTTGAGGCCTGGATGCCGGGCCGGGGTGGATATGGTGAGGTGACCAGCACCAGCAATTGCACAGACTTTCAGGCCAGAAGGCTGAACATTCGTTACAAATCGGCAGGGCAAAAAGGTACCCGGTTTGTGCACACGCTCAATGGCACCGCAGTCTCCTGCGCGAGGGCCCTTGTGGCCTTGGTGGAAAACCACCAGCAGGCGGATGGTTCGATTGCGGTGCCTCATGCACTCCGGCCCTGGGTGGGCAAGGATATCATCAGGAGAGGGGCCTAGCCCGGGCAATTGCCCGAGGTGCCCCGGAGGGAGTTCGGGGTGGTAGGCGGCGAGGAAGAGCCAGGCGATCAGCGGGAGACGGGTGAGCAATCAGCCGAGCAGTCCCCTGCCAAAGTCGTAAGTCCGGCGGAGAAGGTGCGGAGTTTCCCGCACTCGCCGGGCGTGTACCTGATGAAAGACGCCCAGGGTCGGGTGATTTATGTTGGCAAGGCGAAGAATCTTCGCAGCCGGGCGGGGCATTATTTCACCAAAGCGGCTGCGGAAGATTCGCGTACCGCCGACATGGTGCCCCTGATCACAGACATTGATCATATTTTGGCCGAGACGGAGGTGGATGCGCTGCTTTTGGAGGCGCGTCTGATCAAGGATATTCAGCCCCGGTTCAATGTGGAGCTGAAAGACAGCAAGTCATTTCCTTATCTGCAGATCCGCGTTCGTGAGGAATTTCCGCGCGTAGAATTCACACGCAACCCCCGAAGGCGTGGTGTGCGACTTTATGGGCCGTTCACTTCTGCGGCCAGCTTGCGGATGGCAATTCAGGTGCTGCAACGGATTTTTCAGTTTAGAACCTGCAAGCTCAATATCCGTTCAGTCGATCCAAAGTGGCGGTGGTTTAGGCCGTGCATTCTTCATTCCATTCGCCAGTGCACAGCACCGTGCAACCTTCGGGTAAGCCGTGAGGATTACCGGGCTCAGATTCGGTCTTTGAGGCTGGTTCTGGAAGGGCGCAAGAAGCGGTTGCTGCGGGAAATGGGTGTTCGGATGGAAGAAGCCTCGAAGGCGCTTGAATTTGAGCGGGCCGCCCGTTTGCGAGACGACATCCAGGCGCTTCAATCGCTGGGTCGGCGGGGGTCTGTGGATAGGGATGTGCAGCCTGAGGTTTTTTCGGTTGATCCGAAGAAGGGGTTGACGGGTCTGCGTAAAATTTTGGCGATGAAGGATCGTCCGCGGGTGATAGAGGGGGTGGATATTGCGCATTTGGGGGGTAGCGACACGGTGGCGTCGCTGGTTTGTTTTTTGGATGGGTTACCCTTCAAGAACGGATACATGCGCTTTCGGATCAAGACAGTTCGGGGGATTGATGATTATGCCAGTATCCGCGAGGTGATACTTAGACGGTTCAGCCATTCTCCCGAGGAACGGCCGTGGCCCGATATATTGCTGATTGACGGGGGCAAAGGGCAATTGAACGCAGCGCTTCAGGCATTTGAATCGCTGAAGTTGCAACCTCCTACCTTGCTGTCGCTTGCCAAGCAGGAAGAGGAGGTCTTTCTTCCTGGAGAGTCGGAGTCGTTGCGGCTTAGTCGGCACAGCGAATCCCTTCGTTTGCTGCAGGCGGTGCGTGATGAGGCCCACCGATTCGCACAACACTACCATCACCTTTTGCGGCACAAACGGTTTTCGGCCGACAAGCCCAAAAGGCCGTTGAAGGCCCGCAAATCCAAGGGAGAAAATACTTTGTTAGAAGAAAAAGAATTGCCAGAAGGTACGCAACGGGGAACGGATGGCTGAATTGATGTGTTTGAAAATAGCCAGTATTTGAATGGGGAAAGACATGCGAATTTTGATGACGAATGATGATGGGATTTATGCACCAGGCTTTCGGGCACTCATGGCAGAAATGCGCAAGCTGGGTGAGGTGCTGGCGGTTGCTCCGGCAACCGAACAGAGTGCCGCTGGGCATTCAGTGACCATATTCAGCCCCATTGTGGCCACCGAGGTGGCTGACGAAAAAGGTGAGATGCTGGGCTGGGCGGTGGAGGGGCGTCCGGCAGACTGTGTGAAGTTGGCCCTGCGAATGCTGCTGCCTTGGTCGCCTGATCTGGTGGTGAGCGGTCTAAATGCTGGTAGCAATGCGGGGATCAATGTGCTGTATTCGGGCACGGTGGGTGCCGCGGTGGAAGGGGCTTTTTTCAGAAAGACGAGCATTGCCTGCTCGCTGGAAATGCCGCCGGTTGGCCGCCCTGATTTCTTGCAAGGCGCATCCTTCGCACGCCAAATGGTGGAGCGGATCTTGGCCGGCAACCCCGAGGAGGGATCGCTTTTCAATGTCAATATTCCCGACCTGTCCCAAGGAGCCCCGAGGGGGGTGACTGTGTTGCCACAAAACACTGCAAGTTATGTAGAGTGGTACGACAAACGGGTGGACCCGCGTGGTCGGGTGTATTTTTGGATTGGGCCTGATTTCAACTGCCCGACCCCCAATCCGGACACCGATGTGACCGCATTGGCGGAAAGGCTGATCACCGTGACACCCTTGCAATTTAACCTGACCCGGCATGATCAAATCGGTACTATGCAGCAATGGGACTGGGCCATTGAAGGGGTTGACCCAACCCAGCCCGCCCCCCGCGCGCTAAAAGGCAAAAATTAATCAGACAACAAGGAGTGGCAGCCATGAATGCAATTGAACTGTTGAGCGATTCTCTTCGCGGTTCGGAGATGGTTACATTGGGTTTTCTGGATGGGTTCAGTGACGCAGATTTGCTGGATAGGCCGGTAGATGGGGCCAATCATGCGGCCTGGCAAGTGGGCCATCTTGTTATTGCCGAGCGATTTATTTTAGGTAGCCAGCTTCCTGGGGTGAATTATCCACCACTGCCGGCGGGGTTTGAGGCTCGCCATGGCAAGGATGGGGCAACCAGCACGGAAAGCACCGGCTGGGCAACTAAAGCAGGCTACGAGCAGGCTTTTCGCGAAACCCGCGCGGCAACCATAGCGGCGCTGGCGAAGTTGAATGAAAGCCAACTGGACACGCCGACGGAAGGCCGACTTGCGGCCAAGGCGCCCAAATTAGGCAATCTGATTCAACTGGTTGCCAACCATGACCTGATGCATGGTGGGCAGTTTTCTGTGATTCGCCGCAAGCAAGGCAAACCTGTGCTGTTTTAACCCGACCTGTTCCCGTTTGGAGAGGTGCGAGGCGATGGGAGCGACCGACTGGGCCAATTTGCTGACAGTCTTCCACTTTTTAATTGTGGCGGTGGCGGTATTGGCCGTTCCGGTGATTGTGGTGGGCCTGTTGCTTGGACAGGGCTGGGCCCGCAATTTTTGGCTAAGATTGGGCCACTTATTGTTTATTGGGTTTGTGGTTGGAGAAACCGCGATTGGGGTGGAGTGTCCGCTGACCACATGGGAGCGCGAATTGCGGTGGGCGGACGGAGCTGATTTGCATGAGTTGGGAAAAGAGCCCTGTTTGGCCAGATTTGCCCATAATGTGACATTTTTGCAGTTCATTGGCAGCATGACCATTGAAGAGATGCTGCCCTATTACGTGGGGTTTGGCTTACTTGTTTTGCTTACTTGGGTACTGGGGCCGCCGAGGTGGCCATGGTTGGGCGATGAGCGGAAAAAAAACGCCACAAAGAATAAGGGCGCCTTCTGAAGGGGAAGGCCGGGCGACCCATTACGACCATAGTTGAGTTTGCTGAATTGGGCCCAGATTTCTGGTAATTTGAATCCATCTTTTCCAGATCAGGGGGCGTGGCCATGAAGTTTCTGAATTTGCCAAAAATTCTGTATGGGTGCCTTTTGGCGGGCTCGGCTTGCCTTTCCATTCAAGGCGACACTTGGTCGCGTTTCAGGGGGGCGGCTGGTGACGGTGTGGCCACCGGCCAAAAACTACCCACGAAAATAGATTTAAAGAGTCACTTGGTTTACAAAGTGAAGCTGGGCGGAAATGGCAACGGTTCACCAGTTTTATGGAACGACCGGATTTATGTGCAGGAATCATCGGCTGATGGGGCATCGCGCCACCTGGTGTGCCTGAATGCTGACAATGGCAAGGAAATTTGGCGGGCCACCGAAAAAGGGATTTTCGCAAAAACGCATGCCAAGAGCTCTTTGGCATCTGCCACTCCTGCGGTGGATGCGGAACGCATTGCCTGTCTGACTTGGGATGGCAAAGATGTGAATTTGGCTTCTTATGATCATGCAGGCAAGCTGCAGTGGCGTGTGGGGCTTGGTTCTTTCAGCAGTCAGCATGGGTTTGGCCATTCGCCTGTGATTCACCGGGGTCGGGTGTATGTGAATTTTGATCAGGATGGATCAGCCAAGCTTTTGGCATTTGATGCGTCCAGCGGAAAGATTGCCTGGGAGGCTGAGCGGAAGGCGTTTCGTTCTTGCTACTCGACACCATTCATTCGGTCGGTTGGTGCCAAGGAGGAACTTGTGGTGGGCAGCACTGCTGGGGCCACGGGATACGACCTGGCCACCGGCAAGGTGCTTTGGAACCATGATTGGAAGTTTGATGCCGCCCCTTTGCGAACGGTTGCCTCGCCCCTGCTGGTTGGTGACATGTTGGTGCTCTGTAGCGGAGACGGCAAAGGTGACCGGCATATGCAGGTTTTGAAACTGGCCGATGGGAAACCCACGCTGGTTTGGGAGGAGAAAAAAACCTTCCCCTATGTTCCAATGTTGCTTGCCGCAGGTGGCAAATTGTTTGGGGTGAATGACAAAGGCATGGTCCTTTGTTGTGAATTGGCAACCGGAAAAATGATCTACAACGAGCGGCTCACCGATGGGGTGAGTGCCTCGCCGGTTTTGGTGGACGGGCGAATGGTGGCGGTGGATGAAAAAGGGCGCCTTTTTGTTATCGAGCCGGATGCCAGTTCTGGTAAACCGAAAGTATTGAGCAAGGTGGATTTGGGTGAACCTGTGATCGCCTCGCCAGCGGTTGGTGGTGGAAGGTTGTGGGTGAGGGGCGAGCAGAACCTGTTTTGCATTGGAGCCCGTAAGGATTGATGATTTTTCAATTTGGGAGACTGAGCCATGACCATGTTTGGGGCAATTGTTTTGGGTGCGCTGTTTTTGGCTAGCGGCCAGGAAGGCACCAAGGAAAAAACGGAGGCAAAGGCGATGGGGAAGGCATTTGAGCTGCGCGTTTACCACACCCATCCCGACCGCATGCCAGCTTTGGAGAAGCGTTTCAAGGACCATACCATCAAGCTGCTTGAGAAGCATGGAATGAAGTTGGTTGGTTTTTGGAAGCCTGTTCCCGCTTCCGAGGGTGGGGATACTGTTTTGGTCTATTTGGTGGAGCATGCCAGTCGTGAAGCGGCTGACAAATCGTGGGACACCTTCCGGAAGGATGCTGACTGGATGAAGGTCAGGGCCGACAGCGAGAAAGATGGCCCGATTGTAAAAAAGGTTGATGTGCAATGGTGGGGTGCCACACCCTACTCAGCTATTCGCTAGAGTTTAATTTCGGGGGCGGTTTTTACTGGTGGATATCAAGGTTCAATTGATGCTTTCCCCGCTTCCGGGCGGGGTCACTCCCTCCCGTCTGTTGGCTTGGCTTTGCCAGGTTACCGGGCAGGAGGGTTCAGCTTTTGGTGCCTTCCAAATCGGGCATGGCGTGGCCCGTGTGGCGGTGGCTCCCGGGCAAGCAGGGCGCATAGCTGGCAAGCTGGAAGGCGCATTGATGGAGGGTGTGCGGCTCTCCTGCCAGGTGGAGCGCCCCCCAGAGGGGGATAGGCAGCAATGGCTTGAGCGCTGGCGGGCCCTTTTGCGTTTGGAGGCAAGGGCCGAGGAGGAGAGGCTGGCCCAGGAGGGGGCCCAGAATAAGGGCAAGAAGGCTTTGACTGGGTTGGTTGTTCAGGGTGAAGAACCAGGAATTGCAGGGCGGTGGCGCTGGATTTTAGCAAAGCCAAAACAGGCTCCCTTGCCCTATGGGGGCCCAAGGATAGATGCAGGCAAGCCCATGCTCCTGGTGCCTGACCCGCCACCGCATGATGGGCGGGGTGCGCGTGGGGTTCCTTGTGTTGCGGTAAGGCGCGACAGCCGCTCTGTGACGGTGCTAATTGATTCCCCACCGGAAGAAACAGAGGGAACTTGGAGATTGATTGCCAGGCCGGATGCGGTGACCCGTGAGCGGATGGAAGCGGCCTTGGTGCGGGCGTCCGGAGCGCGTGATGGGCGGATGGGGAAGTTGGTGGATATTTTACTGGGCAAAGAACCTCCTCGGGTGGGTGCGGGTAATCCAAACGATTTGGAATGGTTTCATTCTGGCTTGAATGCTAGCCAAAAAGAGGCTGTGTCTCGGGCCTTGGTGGCACCTGACCTGTTTTTGATCCATGGGCCACCCGGAACGGGGAAAACCACCACCTTGGTGGAACTGGTACGCCAGGCAGTGAAAAAGGGCCAGCAGGTGTTGGTGGCAGCCCCCAGCAATTTGGCGGTGGATCATTTGGCTTTGGGGCTTTTTCGGTGTGGGCTTGAGGTAGTTCGTCTGGGCCATCCGGCGCGGGTGATGGAAGAGTTGTTACCGGCCACCCTGGAATACCGGCTGGAAAAACACCCCGATTGGCGCGAAAGCAAAAAGTTGGCCCGTGAGGCACGAAGCCTTCGGGACAAGGCGGAGAGATGGACCAAGGCGAAGCCCGAGCCCGGTGAAAAACAACAGTCACGGGAAGAATCGCGCAAACTGCTTCAGGATGCCAGGGCTTTGGAGAGGCAGGCATTGCGGGCCATATTGAGAGATTGCCCCATTGTGGCCGCGACAGCCACTGGGCTTGAACCTGAGATTGTGGAGGATCGCCGGTTTGATCTGGTGGTACTGGACGAGGCGGCACAGGCTACCGAACCGGCGGCATGGGTGGCCATAACTCTGGGGGACAGGGTGGTTCTGGCGGGGGATCCCAAACAGTTGCCGCCGACAGTTCTATCTGATGAGGCCGCTGAGGGCGGTTTGGCTGTCAGCTTGCTGGAGCGCCTCATGGGGCAGTTGGGGCCGGATCATCAAGCGCTGCTGGGCGTGCAATATCGCATGGACCCGGCAATCAGTCTTTTTCCCAACCTGGAATCTTACGCCGGCAAATTGGCTGATGCAGATGCAGTGGTTTTGCGTCCAGTTCCTCCTTGGAGGGTAGATGCTTCGGAAGTTTGGCAAGCCACTGCAGTGCGCCTAATCGATACCGCTGGCAGTGGTTGGGAAGACGAGGAGGAAGAAGATGGTGCCTCGCGGCTGAACCCTGGGGAGGCCAAACGGGTCGTGGCAGAGGCGCGTAAGTTGCTAGAGGCGGGCTTGGATCCTTCGGAGTTGGGGTTGATCACTCCCTATGCGGGGCAGGCACGGCTGTTACGGCAATTGTTGGAGGATGAAAGGGTTGAGATTGATTCAGTCGACGGGTTTCAGGGGCGCGAGAAGGATGTGATTTTGCTTTCTTTGGTTCGGAGCAATGCCTCGGGCGAGATCGGCTTTTTGAAAGAAAAAAGGCGGACTCATGTGGCAATTACCCGCCCCCGGCGGCTTTTACTCTTGGTTGGTGATAGTGCTACCTTGGCGGCGGATGGCTACTTTGAGCAACTGTTTGGCCACCATCAGGAAGCGGGGCAGGCCCGATCGGTTTATGAATTGCCAGACCACGAAGGCTGATTTGCCACAGGATAATGGCGGTTGACTGGGTGTCGTGTTAGTTTAAAGAGTGAGTGAATAATCGATGGTTGGCAGGATTATGGAGATTGTGTCCATGCTATCCAGAAGTGGCGTCCCTGCGCTCATTGGCTTTTTGGCTTTGATTTTAGTGTTGGGTGGGGTGGTCCAACAAAGCCCGGTTTTGGCCTTAGACCAACAGGCTGGCAAGGGGGTGGGCCAGCCTGTTGAGGTTCCATTTCGTTTGACCATATCCAAGCACCTGATGGTTAGGGCGCGAATCAACGGCAAAGGGCCTTTCAATTTTGTGCTGGATACCGGTGCCCCAGCCCTGTTTTTCACGGAGAAGGTGGCGGAGCGGGCTGGTGTGGCCCAGCAAAAAGATGGCTGGGGCGTTTGCGATACCTTTGAGTTGGAAGGTGGGCTTCAAATTCCCAAGGCCAAGGTCAGGATTGATACTCCGTTTCAGCTGGAAGGGATGAATGGCATGGGCTTGGCGGGTGCGGAAATCCATGGCCTGATGGGTTACAACATTCTCGCTCAGTATCGAATCACCATCGATTTGGCAGGGGACCGGATGGTTTGGCGCCGGCTCGATTGGGAGCCCAAAAGCCCTTTTGGCATTGTGGACAAATCGGATAGCTCGGGTCAGGGTGGCTTGGAAATAATCGGCGGGCTGATGAAAGGACTTGGGGGCGTTTTAGGCCGGAAAGCAAATCCAAACCTGGTTTCCCGTGGCTATGCGGGGGTATTGCTTGCACAGCCCTCCGCGGAAAAATTGGTCACAGTGGAAGCGGTGTTGCCAGGAAGTCCCGCGGAGAAAGCGGGTCTGAAGGCCGGTGACCATTTGATGGCAGTCGATGGCGAGCCGACCACGGATGCCGCATCCTTTTTTGCCGCGATTTCCAAGACTAAAAAAGGGCAGGAATTGCGGCTGAAGGTGGATAGGGCTGGAGCGGGTCAGGAAATGGTCCTTCTGCTGGAGGGCGGAATATGAAAAGTCGAGCACCTCAAATTCGCTTGCTGATTTTATTCGTTTTATCAGCATGCCTGATTGCTTTTGGGCCTTTTGGCAAGGCGGAAGACCAGCCTTTAAAGGACCCTCTGAAGGCGGCAATCGTTCCCTTCAAGCTGTTGAAAACCGGGCACATGACGGTTGAGGCAAAGATCAATGACAAGGGACCCTACACCCTTATTTTTGATACTGGCGCACCCATCAACTTGTTGAACAACAAAGTGGCAAAAGAGGCTGAGTTACTGAAGGGGAAGGCGCCGATTTTTTTCGCCCCTTACGGTTCCAAGGGTGATGTGAAAATCAAGAAGTTGGAAGTGGGCCAAGGGATCGCGGCAGATGTTCAGGCTGCTGTCATGGACCATCCAACTGTCTCGCTGATTTCAAAGCACTTGGGGCCCATTGAGGGGATTGTCGGATTTCCATTTTTCGCCCGGTATAAAATGACGGTTGACTATCGCGACCAAACACTCACCCTCGAGCCTGGAACCTTTCAGCCACCCGATGTGATGAAGGAAATGGTCAAGGGGCTATTTGGAGCCGAAGGCAATTCCAAAGACGGATTCAAGGTGGTTCCTTCAGGAGCACTTTTGGGATTGGTGCCCGGAGAGAATGGAAATGATGGTTCTGGCCTTTTGGTGGATGCGGTCAAGGAAGGTAGCCCCGCTGCAAAGGCAGGAGTTGTTGTGGGTGACCGTTTGATCAGCCTGAATGACCGTTGGACAGACAGCACAACCGACCTTATCTTGGCCAGTTCCTATTTGAAGCCGGGAATCCCGGTGCCTCTGGAAATCAGCAGGGCTGGAAAAAAGATGAAACTGCGGGTGACGCCGGCCGGTGGTTTCTAAACGGGCAGCGGTGCCCGAGGGGAAAATTGAGCATGCCCGGGTTTTCGGCCTTCGCCCTATGGTCGGCGTTGCTTTTGGGGCAGCGAGCCGATTTGCCCCAATTCACTTCTTTTAGATCCGTTGACGACTTGCAAGTGGTTCCCGATAGCAAACTGGCCGACTTGTCGGGCGCAATGCTGCCCCCTGGGGCAAAGGCTGCCACAGGGATCGTTGTTGGAGCATCGTTGGCCTTGCCATCGGGCCGCCCGTTGGCTGTGGCATCGGGCAGAAGTGGCGAGGTTTGGGTGTTGTTGGACCAACCGGTTCCAGGTTTGCCTGGGATAGACCGGAAAGGTCTTTCTCCATTCTTGGTTTTGATCCGGTTGACTGAGAACGGTTGGAGACAAACCGGCCTGTTTGCGGCCCCTAAGGGTGCAAAGACTTTGGCCGCACTTGGCCATGATTTGCTGGTGGGAGCAAGCGGTTCGCTGTGGCGTATTTCAGCCCAAGAACCGGAAAAGCAACCTAACTTGATTGTTGAGGGAGACAAAGAGGTTGTGCCGGTTCCGGCCTTGGACGAACAAGGCAATGCGTTTGCCATGGTGGCGCCAGGTGTATGGCAGTGCGATGGCGGGAAAACCCGGCTTGTTGTGCCGGGCAAAACCTGGGGGATAATAGGGCTTGGTAATGGGCCTAATACGAGACGCGAACTGTATGCTTGGGGAATGGCCGCCCCCGGGAAATGGCTATCCCCCGCAGGCGACGGTGAAATTTTCGCTGTGGATTCTTGGAATGGGAAAGCCTTGGTGCGGATTGTTCGTGGCGGTAATGATTTGGGATTCAGGGGAAGTGATGATCCTGGTGCATCGGGCAGAATGTTATCGGCAGGTTTAGGGGCAATTTTGCCTTTGGCCGGCATCTCGGGTTTGGAAGCGACCTGCGGACTTGCCTTGGGGAATTCCCTTGGAAAAAATTGGCGCGGCGTGCTGCTGGTTGGAGCAACCGGGCGGTTGACTGGTTTGGTGGCGCCTCGACAGGGAGGTGTGACCAGACAAATCACCGGCAAAAGAGAATTGTTGGTTGCCCCGGGCAATGAATTACGCCCGGTCGGTTTGGCTGAAGATGCAGGCGGGGCAGGCGTTTGGATGTTGGAGCCGAGCAGGGACTTTGTTGCGGAAGGCGTGTTGCCGCTCGAGCCGCCAGGCCAAGGAAAACTTTTACTTTTGCAAAACCCCGAATGGCTGGCTAGCCGCGAGGCCTTGGCTGGGCCTTTGCAGAACAACCTGAGTGCGCGTGATGCCTTGATGCAGGTTCCCCAGGGTGCTGGCAGGGTAGCTAAAGCCAGGGAGCTTGCAAACCTAGGAGGCGAGTGGTCGGCAAAGTTGGCCGAGTTGGCACTGGATACCTCGGTTCAGGGTGAGTTGCGCCTTGCAGCTTGGAATGGTTTGGCTAGCAGCCCTTTAGCAGAGAAAAAGCTAGCCAATCTGCTGGTAACTGACAACTCGCAATTGAAGGCCGCAGCCGCGAGGTATTGCTACAGTTTGTCAAAACTGCCGGTCGATTTGGCAGAGGCCCTGCTTGGTTGTTTGCAGGATGGGGATGGCTTGGTCAGTTCTGAGGCAGCCTTGGCTACAGGGGCCCATCAGGTGCCGGGAGCCGCAGAGCTGTTGGCTGCTGGCCTTTTTCAAAGGGATGAAACCGACCCCCAGGTTCAAAGCTGTTTCCTATACGGCTTGGGTTCGTTGGGTGCACCCGGTGCCGAAAGAATGTTGGCGGCGGCGCAAACCGGGGTGCGGGCTGAAGCGGTGAGGGCGCTCAGGGCGCGGATTGGGTTTCCTTGGGAAGCGGACAAAGCAGGTCGCTGCGAATTATGGCTTGAGCACCCGCATTTGGGGCCTGACCATCAAGCTTTATATCTGGAAGGCCAGCGGGCTTGGCTTGGGTGGAATGGTGGCAAGCCGGTTCGGGATCTGGAAACTGGAATAAAAGCGACCCTCAATTGGCTTGAAGATCATGCAGATCAGCCCCCCGAGGTTTTGGAAGCGGGCCTGAAATTGTCGGGCGATCTCCATATCGAGTATTCGCCAGTCGATTGGTGGAGATTGATGGTAAGGGAGCAAAAAGGAGAGGCCTGCTCTTTGGCCCTTCAGCAACTTGCCCGGCTTTCTGTTCCTGCCTGGGGAGGAGAAGTCGCCACAGAGCTGGAGCGTGAGGACCTTAGCTCGGCAGAAAGGCTTGCTGGAATCAGGTTGATGCGCGCTTGGAAGCAGGGCCCGGTGGTTTTAAAACTGGCGGTGCCAGTTTTGGAGCCGGGAGCAATCCCCGGGCAGGATGCGACAACCACCCAGGTTGCCTTGGAAGCCTTGGCAGAATTTGACCAGAATGGCGGGCGCGAAGCAGCGCAAAGGGTTTTAAGAACCGCAAAGGTTCAGACTGGCCCAGCGCGGGCTGCGGCAAGATTACTGGCCAAAGATATTGAAGTTCGCCAGCAGGTGAATACCGGATTTGCAGGTGGCAAAAACAGCAAATTTCCATCACTGGATTGGTCCGTTTGGGTGGATTCGCTTGCGGAAGCTGGGGCGGGTGCCGAATCTGACCAGACATTGGCAGAAACATGGCTAGCAGACAATGATGCCAGAAAAAATCTGGCCCTCACTGTGGCGAATCTGGGAGACGCCCGTCGTGGCCTTTTTGTGGCCCTCGATCGGAAAAAAGCGAACTGCGTTGGTTGCCATTTAGTTCAGGGGGCAGGCGGAACCGTTGGCCCCCCTTTGATTTCAAAATTGCCTGTGGATCATTTATTGGAGTCATTGGTCCGGCCGAATGCGAAATTGGCTGGTGGCCATCAGACTGTTCGGGTGCGAGGCATTGATGGGCAGGAAATTCGGGGAATTTTGTTGCGCACAGGAGCTGGTTCCAAAGAGCTACCTGCGATTCAAGACGCAAACGGTCGGGTCCATCTATTGGGAAAAGATCAATATTCGGCTCCCTTTCCTGACCCGTCCTCGTTGATGCCAACGGTTGGGGGCATTGGGTTGACCCACCATGAGTTGGTGGACCTTCTTGCGTTTTTGTCTTCAACGCTTGCGGTTGAAAAGACTATGAGTGGATTGGTTCTAAAGGCGGAAATTCAATCCGTTTCTGGCACGTGGCTTGGGGTTGCCAGTGGGCCCGAAGGGCTGTTGGAAGTGCCTGTAAACGGGCCTGTAGCCTTGCGATTTGAGTTGGAAGCACAACAAGCAGGGGATGTTGAAGTGCGCCTGTTGGGGGCCCAATTTGCGGAAGGCCAAGCCAAGGTTCTGAAATTAAAAAAGGGGACCCAAATTCTGCAAATGAATTTGGTCTTACCCAATGAAAACAATTCAAAAAAACAAATAGCCCTGCGGCTTTTCGGGCCGCAAGGCTTGAGGTTGGGGCAGGTTGCCCAGTAATTCTGCTTGCGACCGAAAAGCTTCGGTGCCGGGGGGGAGCAGATTATTGGGCCGGGCGAGTTACTGAATACCGCCGTCAATACGATCAGGCGTCAGATGCGACGGATGATCGAGGAACCAAATGCGTTTCCACTCTTCCTTAACCTGACGGAGGTCTTCCGACTGGTTCAAAAGAGCCTTCACCCGCTCGCCGGGATCGGAGGGGTAGGCATTGATAAGGCAGCCTGTGCTGCTGAGGGCCAGAAAGCCAGTAAGGCCAAGAAGGATTCGCGCCATGGTCCACACTCCGCGCAAGCCGGTCAATTCGGGTGTGACTGTATGAACAGCACACCCACTCTGCAGAATCTATCGGCCAAAGCGAAGGAATGACTTGAGTGGGAGAATCCGTGTTTTCCGAAAATTCCGGTAAGAGAGGCATTTAGCCCATTACCCAATAGACGCCTGCTTGGTAATTTGGGGCTGATGGCTAACTTGGGGCGCCTGCTGCTGGGCCAATTTTTGATTGGCTATACGCTGGACTCGTTCTTCCATTTCCTTACCGGGTTTAAATGTGACTACCAATTTGGGGGGAACATCAACTTGTTGACCGGTTCTAGGGTTCCGGGCGCGGCGGGCTCGCCTTTCTTTTACCTCGAAAACCCCAAAATTACGCAACTCAATACGCTTGGTCTCGAGAAGCGTGTCAATGATGGCATCGAAGGTAAGCTGGACAATTTCCTTAGTCTTGAGTTGGGGTTGACCGAGGCGGTCTGCAATTTGCTTGACAATTTCCTTCTTGGTCATGATCCGTACCTCCTGGGAGGGTCGGAAAGGAATCCCTCTCCCCGAAGCAGACTAAGGCGATTTTTTCAGATTGTCAAGTCGCTCATAAAATGGTTGTTATTTGCAAGGCATTGCGGAAGGTCAAAAATGTCTTGACTTTATGGCGAGCGGTTGCATGAGGATGGCTATCGCCGAGCGGTTAGAAAAGGCACTAGTTCGGTAGTTATTTCGGGCCCAAGGCGGGCTCAAAATGTATCCGTCCTCCTTCCGTTCTGACTCGCCAATGGATTTGAATTCCGCCCCTTAAGCCTGCTTCCCCGGCACCACTCACCTCCACCATGGGCAGCGGTTTGGTTAATGTGATCGCCATTTCGAGAAAGCCTTTGGCGGTACCCTTGGCAAAGAGCGCCAATTTGGCCAAACCGGGGCGACCTTGGGCCCATTGCTGCCTGAGCAAATCGGCAAGCCTCAAATCGTCACCACCGATGTGGAAAGTCATGACTGGGAAGGGTTTATCAAAATCGAGTCGGCTTTGGGGAACTACGAGTTGGCCACCCCAGCACTCACCTTTTACATGGCGCAAATCGATAAGGCGCCCGGCTACCTCGGCATAGCCTGAAACTTTTTTAGCCTGAATGCCTGCTATTGGGACATTGACGTCTAATTCTGACGCCTTAAGCCATAAATGGTGCCGGGTAGCCTGGGGTTGGATATCAAGATCTAGGCGAACTTGGCCAAATCCTTCCAAAGTGACCTGGCTCCAAACCGAACTTGGCACAAATGGAAGATCACGGAGCAGTTTAGGATTCATGAAGGCCTTGGCAGAGCTAAGGCTCAGTTGCAAGCGAGGTGGCTGGCTTTCCATGGTGCCGGTGACGGACCAAATGCCGTAGCGTACATCTTCGAGGTTGGCGCGAAAAATGTAACCGTTGCCTGCCGGGGTCAAGTCGCACAGTAAACCGCCCAAAACTAAATCAGGGCGGTCCCTTTGGGCCAAAACAAGTTGCCAGTCGCGGATGTTGATGCGGGGGCCCATACCGCCGGCCGCTTTGACTTTTGGGAGTTTTGTCAGCAGTTTGCCTTGGGAATCGAAATCCAGTCGAAGCTGCATGCTGTCACAAGAAACCAGATCAGGCCTGGATGGTTGGAGGAAAGTGCCCAATATGCCACTTTCTACCCGCAGTTTTTCTGCTGTGAAAAGTGGTGCCTGATTTTTTAGGGTTTCGGCACTTCGCACCTGCAACTGGTGCAGATGGATGCCTTCCAGCAGGCCATGGGGAACAGCGCTTGATACCGCGATTGTTACGCCAAATTGTTTTTCAACCAAATACAATGCCACCATGCGCAACAGGGGAGGCCTGACCGCCGCCACGGTTATTGCCAGAAGTCCCAGGAAGAAAACCAGGGCGGTTAGCGAACTTCGAGGCAACATAGGCTCCTGTTTGGTGGACTGGCTAGTGCCAAACCCTACATTTGCAACATACCCGTTTGCGTGACTTGAGGAGACAAAAACATGGCTACCCGTGTTCGTTGGCTTGGCCACTCGGTCTTATGGATTGAGACAGACGGCAGAAAGCTGCTGATCGATCCTTTCCTTAGCGGCAATCCGGTGGCGGTTGAAAAAGCTGAGAGCCTGCACCCGGATTTTATCCTCATCACCCACGGTCACTTTGACCATGTGGGTGATTCGGCTGAAATCGCCAAGCGAACAGGTGCCACGGTCATTGCCAATTACGAGATCGCGGATTGGTTGGGAAAGCAGGGGGTGAACACCCACGGGATGCAGCCAGGGGGAGCCTTTGGCTTTCCGTTTGGGGTGGTGAAGTTGACCCATGCCCTGCATGGCAGTGTTTTGCCGGATGGCTCGAATGGCGGCATCGCCTGCGGTATCCAACTTTTCCTGAATGATGGCTCGCGCATTTATGATGCGGGCGATACTGGCCTGTTTGGCGACATGCGGCTAATTGGCGAGGAAGGCATAGACTTGGCCTGCCTGCCCATTGGCGACAATTTCACCATGGGCCCCGACGATACCATTCGCGCCCTAAAAATGCTCGAACCTAAAATGGTGCTGCCTATTCACTACAACACTTTCGACCTGATCAAGCAGGATGCCAATTCTTGGGCTGAAAAGGTTCGATTGGGTACCAAGGCTACCCCGCATGTTTTGCAGGTGGGCGATTGGGTGGAAATTGGTTGAGGGCTTTTAACCAATCGTAACACTTTTTAAGGTTTATCGCGGCTTAAACTACCAGCCCATTTTTTCGCGCAGGGCTTCGGCCCCAGCTTCCAGGGCAGCCTGGATGGTGGGGTAAACCTTGCCGGTGGTGAATTGTTTGCCGTTGATGGTTTCCAGCACCTTCACGGTGTGTTTGCCTTCGGCGGGAATGGCCACCAAGGCATATGCAGGTTCCGCACCCAAATCGACAAGCCAGCTTTGGCCATTCGAGCTGGGGACTAACTTGCCACCACGGCAAGATAGCCACTGGGGTTGGGTAGGAGTGCTGGTCGCCATGTTGAATCGCCTTGGGTTGGTTCTGGGAATAATGAGCTATTTTTAGCAGTTGGGGGCCTATTCCGGCAGGGGCTTTCCCTTGGTTTCCGGCAGCCAAGGCAAAACCAGCACACCCAACAGGAACACGCTCGACATCACCATGCCTGCCTGGCGCATTCCCTCTTGATAGCCATTTTCCTTGGTGAAAACATTGGCAGTCAGATAGCCCAATAGCAGCGGGCCGGTGGCTGCGATAAGCCTGCCGAAGTTATAGCAGAAGCTGGTTCCCGTGCTGCGCAAATGGGTGGGGAAGAGCTCAGGGAAATAAATGGCATAGCCGCCAAAAAGCGACAATTGAAAAAAGCCCATTAACGGTACCAGCGTGAAGAGGTGCCAAACCTCACTGACAAATCCAAACACCGCAACTGTGCTAGCGAGCGCCCCCAGGAATGAGATGAAAAAGGCCGGTTTGCGGCCGATGGCCTGAGCGAGCCAACTGAAACTGATCATGCCCCAAAAGGCGCCGATTTGCAGGGTGAACAAACCAACGCCTGACCAGACCATTGTCATGCCGGGAATGAAATAGGCCTTGGTGGCCTCATCGAGGCCCAATTGTTGGGCATGCTCACCCACTACCTTCCTGAAAATGCTTTGATTCAAATCTACGCTGAAAAAGCCAATGCCCCATAATCCCACTACCCCCGCAAAAGCTAGCAACAAACCAAGCCAAGCATTTTTTGCCCATCGCTTGTCGGTGAGCAATTCTCCAAAAGACCCCGCCTTGATTCCCTGTGCCTTTCCAGCCTTGACCCTTTCCACCCATTTGGCCGGCTCATGCAGGCGGCCGCGCATTAACAAAACCAAAGCGGCTGGTGCCACACCCACCAGAAACATGATTTGCCATGGTTGCCATTTGGCTCCGACAAAGGTGCCCTGACTTACCAAATAGCCGAACAGCATAGTGATGAGGGCGGCAGTCACATTGCCAACTGCCGAAAGGGCCTGAAGAAGTCCTAGGGTGTAGGGACGCGCCTGATCAGGCATTTCCTCTGCCAGCAGGGCGACCGCAACACCAAAAACCCCTCCCACGCCCAAACCGGTGAGGAAACGGTACAGGGTGAAATCGTAGACCGATGTGGAAAAAGCGCTTAAGCCGGTGAAAACCGAATACAGCAGCACCGTGGTGATGAGGGTTTTCACGCGGCCGGAACGGTCGCCCATCACTCCAAAAATAAAGCCCCCCACAGCCCATCCAACCAAAAATGCTGCTGTGGCTCCCGCAGCCCATGATTTGGCAAGTGCGGCACCTTCAGATGATTTGACAAATTCCGCGCCGTGCTGGTTGGTGAGAACAGCTTGAATAGCTTGAACCCGGGCGGCGGTGAAAAGCTGCTGGTCCATACAGTCGGCAGTCCATGCTAAGCTCGCCATTAGGAAAACAAACCACTGATATCTCGAGAGCAGGCCGAGAGTTCCCCAGCCTTTTTTGGCTGAAACGGGTGGGGTAAGTGAGACGGCTTGTGCCATGGTCAGGTCTCCGGGAGGGGGGGGGCAGATCATCCCCCTTAGATCGCAGGATGCGTTAAGATTCCCCCAACAGAGGTTTTACGCTCCAGCCGTTAGGACGCAAGCTTTTGCGGGCTTTCGGCTTGAAGTTTCTTTGTCTGCGGGTCAGTGGAGAGCCAATTCATGCCAAACAGCCAACAAATTCAGCCTGTTCCTGTTTTGGATTTGGGTTTTTTGGGTGCCGGCAGAATGGCCACCGCCTTGGCTGTGGGCTGGAAGCACGCAGGCCTTTTAAAATTGGGCCACTGCCAAGCCTCGGATCCGTTTGCCGCAGCCTGTGAAAGTTTTCACCAGGCAACTGGCTATTGGGCAACCGACGATAATCGCGCCATGCTGAAGGCCAGCAAAGTGGTGGTTTTGGCAGTGAAGCCCCAGCAACTCCATGCGGTGATTGCCGATTTGAAGGGTGATTTGGGGGCCGAAAAGCTAATCATTTCCATCGTGGCCGGGGCTACACTTCCGACCCTCTGTGCCGCCCTTGGCCACCAACGGGTGATTCGGGTCATGCCCAACACCCCTTGTCAAGTTGGGGCCAGTGCCTCGGCTTTCTCCTGCGGCAAACAGGCGAGCACTGAAGATTCCCAGGTGGTTTCCAGACTTTTTGGTTCGGTGGGCATAGTGTTTGAGTTGAAAGAAAGCCTGCTAGACGCGGTGACCGGGCTAAGCGGCAGTGGGCCTGCTTTTGTTTGCCTGATGATTGAGGCCCTGGCAGATGGGGGAGTTCGGGCCGGTTTGCCACGCGATGTGGCCCAAACTTTGGCCGCCCAAACCGTATTAGGCACTGCCAAAATGGTGTTAGAAACCGGCAAGCACCCGGCTCAACTGAAGGACGAAGTGGCCAGCCCGGGTGGCACCACCATTGCAGGGCTTCACGCTCTGGAAAAGGCCGGCGTTCGGGGCGGATTGATCGATGCGGTGCTTGCTGCGGCCCGAAGGGCGGAAGAATTGGGGAAAAACTGATTTTTGACCATTTCTTGGCAACGGGTATCAAAAGATTGGCTGACGATGGACAGAGCGGTCAGCAATGCTAGTATATTTCTTTTGATTGGACGGTCCTCCAATCCCATGATTGGAGACCGCTAAGGAAAGCCCAGGCAGCCATGGCCCAGTTGGACACGGCCCAACAAGCCCAATCTGAACAGATCCTAATCCTTGATTTCGGGTCACAATATGCACAGCTCATAGCCCGCAGGGTACGCGAGCATAGGGTGTTCTGCCGCCTGGTTCGCCACGACCTGACCGCAGCCCGTATCAAGGAGCTTCAGCCCAAGGGAATCATTTTCAGCGGCGGCCCTTCCAGCGTGTACGACAAGGGAGCACCCAAGTTCGACCCCGCCATTCTTGAGCTAGGCATACCGATTCTGGGCATTTGCTACGGCATGCAAGCCCTTTGCCAAACCCTTGGCCTGAATGTAAAACGGGCCGACCATCGTGAATTTGGCCGTGCAAGTGTTGAAGTGGTTGAAGGTGGTGGCCTGCTCGATTCTGTGGGCGAAAAAACAACCTCGGTATGGATGAGCCATGGAGACCAAGTGGAGCCGGGGCAGGGGGGCCAATGGCAGATCTTGGCTAGCACCCCCACTTGCCCGATGGCGGCGGTGAAGCATTCCGCCAAGCCATTTTATGGCCTTCAGTTTCATCCAGAGGTGGTGCACACTGACCGTGGTGGCGCGATTCTAAGCCAGTTTTTAAAGGGCGTTTGTGGTTGCCACGGCCTGTGGACCATGGACGATTTTCTGGAGCACCAGATTCATGAGATTCGCAAACGGGTTGGAAAAAATCGGGTGATTTGCGGCTTGTCCGGCGGGGTGGATTCATCGGTTTTGGCAGCTTTGCTTGCTCGGTCGATTGGCCCTCAGGCTGTTTGCATTCTGGTGGATAACGGCCTGCTGCGAGCGGATGAGGCAGCCAGTGTGGCGGAAGTTTTTGAGAGCCATTTCGGCACCAAATTGCGCGTGGCGGATGCCACCAAGCTTTTTCTCGACGCATTATCAGGCGTCACCGATCCGCAAGCCAAACGCAAAAAGATCGGCGGGTTGTTCATCGATGTTTTCACGCAGGAGGCGAAGGGGCTTCAGGGGGCGAAATTTCTTGCCCAAGGTACCCTTTATCCTGATGTGATTGAGTCCGGTGGATCACCGGATGGACCGGCGGCAGTCATCAAAACCCATCACAATGTGGGTGGCTTGCCCGAGAAACTGGGTTTTGAGCTGATTGAACCGTTGCGTGACTTGTTCAAAGACGAGGTCCGCAAACTGGGAGAGGCCCTTGGCCTGCCACGTGAGCTGGTCTGGCGGCATCCGTTTCCCGGGCCGGGCTTGGCAGTGCGTTGCCTGGGTGAAGTCACTTCGGATAGGCTGGCAGTGCTGCGTAAGTCCGACACCATTTATCAGGCTGAACTCCACACCAGCGGCTGGTACGAGAAAACATCGCAAGCATTTGCGGTTTTATTACCTGTGCGCAGCGTAGGCGTGATGGGTGATGGCAGAACCTACGATGAAACCATCGCCCTGCGGGCAGTAACCACCGACGATTTCATGACCGCCGACTGGGCTCCTTTACCGCATGAACTGCTACGCAAAATATCCACACGCATTGTCAACGAGGTGCGTGGGGTGAACCGTGTGGTCTATGACATCTCCAGCAAGCCGCCCGCCACCATCGAGTGGGAGTGATCGGCTTCTCGAGATTTTTGGGCTCCGCATAAAAGAAGGATTTTATGGTGATTCCGTTCATAAAAATGCACGGTTTGGGCAACGACTATGTGTATGTCGATTGCTTCCGTAACCCGCTTCCGGCAGATCCCGCGGCTTTGGCGGTTGCGGTGAGTGACCGTCATTTTGGAATTGGCGGAGATGGACTGATTCTGGTTTGCCCGCCCAGTGCTGCCGCCCAAGCGCAAGGGGCCGACGCCCGGATGCGCATGTTCAACTCAGACGGTAGCGAATCGGAAATGTGCGGCAACGGCCTGCGCTGTGTGGCCAAGCTGGTTTATGACCATGGCATGGCGCCCAAAACCCGCCTGGTGCTGGAAACCGGTCGAGGATTGTTGCCGGTGGATTTGGAATTGGAAGATGGCAAGGTGGCGCGGGTGCGGGTTGAAATGGGGCAACCCATTTTGCAGGCCGCGCTCATTCCCACAATTTTGTCTGGGCAACCACCCTTGGAAGTGCCTGTGGAAACTCCGTGGGGGTCTGTGAAGCTTACCTGTGTGAGCATGGGAAATCCCCACGCTGTGGCATTTGTTGAAAAAATCACCGATTCGATGGTGCATGAAGTTGGAAAGTTTTTGGAAACTTGCCCGGCTTTTCCCAAGCGGGCAAACATAGAGTTTGTGGAAGTCGTTTCCAGGAATAGGTTTGTGATGCGTGTTTGGGAGCGCGGTTCAGGGGAGACCTTGGCCTGTGGCACCGGAGCCTGCGCTGTGGCCGTTGCTGGAATTTTGACCAACAGGCTTGACCGGAAATGCACAGGCAAGCTGCTAGGCGGAGAATTGGAACTGGAGTGGCCCGGTGAGGGCCATACGGTGTATATGACGGGGCCGGCCACGGAGGTTTTCAGCGGGATTTGGCCCCGTTGAGCAGTTTCATGGCCATTCCCAGAGGTTTGGCCATGAAAATCCGCAGCCCATTTCTGATGGCGGTTGCCGGCTGGTGCATTGCCATGTTGGTGCGGACCTGGATGCGGACAATTCGCTTCGAATACCACCCTCAAGAAGGCCGCTACGACCCTAACGAACCTGGTTTCCAAGGGCATTTTCTTTATTGTTTCTGGCACGAACATATTTTGGTGCCAGCCAGTCAGTACGCCCGCAAGGATATTCAGGTACTAACCAGTAAGCATGCCGACGGGCAGATGATGGCCCGTGCCATTCGAACATTGGGTTTTGCCACAGTGGCGGGTTCTTCCACACGGGGCGGTGCCGAAGCGGTCAAGGAAATGTTGCGGCAAGGCGAAACTTGCCATTTGGCCATCACTCCTGATGGGCCCAGAGGCCCCAGGCGCGAGGTCCAAGCCGGGGTTGGTTATCTGGCTTTGAAATCTAACCTGCCGGTGGTTGCCTTTGGGGTGGCCTACTCCAACTGCTGGCGGTTCAAATCGTGGGACAGGTTTGCCCTACCCAAACCCTTCAGCCGCGCTGTGCTGGTTACCGGTAAACCCTTGGTGTTTTCCAAAGAAGCTGGCAGGGGGATGATGGAGCGCGCAATTCAACAAGTTCAGCAGGCGCTGGATGATGTCAACAAGCGGGCAGAGGAAATTTTGGCGAATTCCCAAAGTTCAAAGTCCTCCGACCATGAAAAGCGCAAGGCTGCATAAAGAGAATGGCCTCTAAGTGGTCAAACAATCCGTGCCGAATGGAATCCTTTTTTTGGCATAAAGCTATACCCGGCAAAGGCTTGGGAGCGGATTGCTGCTTTGGTTTTTGCCACAGGGACGGTGGTGGTTTTGGCCATTGCCTTGCACCTTAGCCCCTACGATCCAGCCACAGGCGAGCCCTTTACCCAAGGAACTCACACCCAGTTGGGCTTGCCCCCATGCAACTTCTTGGTCATTAGCGGATTTCCTTGCCCTTCTTGCGGCATGACCACCAGCTTTTCTTTGCTTATGCATGGAGATGTGGTGGGAAGCTGGCGGGCCAATGGTGCTGGATTGTTACTTGCCCTCATGGGGCTGGTTGCCATTCCTTGGTGCTTGTTGGCGGGGCTGGGTGGAAAGTTATGGTGGTTCACCAGTTTGGAAACAGGCCTGTTAACCGGTTTGTTTATCGCACTGGTTTCTGCCCTGGGACGCTGGTTGTTGGTTTCTGGCGCCATTTTGTGGGCGCGAATGGGGGGTATGCCATGAGTAAGGTCTTCAATCGGTTTCGGCTGCTGGCTGGCGCTGTGATCGGTCTGGCCTTGGCCGGCGCAGGGTGCAATGTGCTACAGGTGCCCTATTTCCTCTTTGCCATGGAAGATCCCAAGCACGAGGCCGAAATCCAGAAGGTCGCCTCCAAAAATAAGAAGGAAGAGCGCAAGGTGGTGATTCTCACCTACCATCGCCTTGACCTCCGCCCGGAATTTATCAACTCAGACCGCGAGTTGACCCATTTCCTCGAGCGCAGCATGCGCCAGCTTTTTGAATTGAACAAAGAGAAGGTGACAATAGTTCCCGCCCGCAAGGTTGAAGATTATAAGATCAGTCATCCCGACTGGCATGAGTCCGAGTTGGCCAGCATTGGTGAATACTTCAAGGCTGACTGGGTTATTTACATGGAAATCAACAAGCTTGGTCTGTATGAGCCAGGTTCAGGCGGAACCCTCTACCGCGGTAACGCAGACATGACAATCTCCTTGGTGGATGTGAAGCACCCTGAGGAATCACCACCTCCCCGCCCGTTCTCCTGCAGCTATCCGCGCGAAAACGCGATGCAGTTGACCACCACCGAAAAATCTCCAGCCGAATTTCGCCAGGTGTTCATGGAGTATCTAGGCAAACGCATTTCGTGGAAATTCACATCACACCCGACCCGAGACGATTTCTATGTCGATTTGCCCGCTAACGGCAATCGATAGAATAAGGAAAGATTGAAGCGGCCGGCCCCGCCATTGCGGGGTCGGTTCGTTTTGATTGTAGTTTTTTGGAGGAAGCAGAATATGTCCGAACCTATCACTCTTCGGTGTCGTGAAAATGGTCCCCTAGTTGTGCCCGGTACCGTGAAGGTGGTTGATCATCTGGGCAATCCCTTTCCCATTCCTGCAGGCAAGGAAGTGGTGGCACTTTGCCGCTGCGGTTTGTCCAAAAACAAGCCGTTCTGTGATGGTGCCCATAAGGGCGTTTTTCAGGGCAGTGATCTGGCTCCCACTCCCCAAGCTTGAAAAGGAAAACCCAAGCGATGGTCCTGTTGCTGCTATTGGCATTTGGCCAAATCACCCCGGCAGACGGGGCCAAACTTGTGTTGGCAGAAGTGGCAGCGGTTTCGCAAGCCTACGATATAGCCATCACCCAGCGAGATCTGCCGGCGCTGGAAAGCATCCTCGCCAAGGCGGTGGTGTTCACCACCGCCACTGGGCGGGTGATGGAACGAGCCGCTGTGCTTGAAATGTTGGCCAAACCCGACACCCACTACGAATCAGTCGAGTCGCATGATGTGGTGCGCCGGTTGGCAGGGAATGTGGTGGTGGAAACAGGTTTGGTAAAAGTGCGTGGCAAGCGCAAGGGATTGCCAATCGATGAAGTGCAACGCTACACCGATGTCTGGCAAAAAGAGGATGGCCGCTGGCGGTTGATTGCCGAGCATACCAGCTTGTTGGCAAAATGATTTTGGCCTGCATGCGAGGGAAGGGCCCGGTTTTTCCACCCGAGCCCTTTTTTTAAAGCGGTTTAAGCCAAACCCAGCACTTTATCCATGCGGGCCGCAATGTCCTTCAGTACTTTTTCGTCGCCCCCACCCACCTCTGCAGTCGCCCAACCACTGTAGCCCACCTCGTCGAGGGCTTTCAGCACTTCAGGCCAATTCTCGTCGCCTTCACTAATGCCTACCCACTTTTTCTCGTTGGAATAGCCCTTGAAGTCGAACTTCAGCATGCGTTTACCCAGTTTTCGGATCCAATCAGCAGGGGGCACACCGTATTTGATCATGTTGCTGATGTCGAAGTAGGCACCTACCCAGGGGCTGTCGAACTGGTCCACATACTTCACCAGTTGGTCGGGCGTGGTGATGAAGTTGTTCCACACTGTCTCGATGGCGATTTTCACCCCGGCCTTCTCGGCGGCGGGGATAGCCTTTTTAACCTCGGCCGTTGAACGCTCCCAGCATTGGTCGAAAGTTGTGTCTTTGTTCACAACGCCTGGAACCAAAAGGGCCGTGGTGCCTCCATAGGTTTTGCAATCTTCGATGGCGGTGAGCAGACCTTGCAGCCCCTTGGCTCGCACAGCCTCGTTGGGGCTGGATAGAGTATCCTTCCAATGGATGGAATCGACAACACCGTGAATCACCATCTCGGTTGCACTACGCGCCTTGACCACCTCTGCGCGATCGATTTCCATGGGACTGTCCAGTTCGACACCCTGAAAACCGCAAGCCAAAGCCCGGCGGAAACGGTCTTCCACCGAGCCACCACCGCCGATCATGCCGTACTTCAGTGCTTTTTTCAGTGCCGGCTTGGCTCGTTTGGCCAAAGCGGTGCCTGCGGACATGCCCGCCACTGTTGCCATGGCTGTCAGATTGAATTGTCGCCTGTTCATGCTGCTTTCTCCTGAGAAACGAAACCGTCTTTGTAATTATTAATCTTCCCTTGAGTTACGAAAGTCGCGACCGGTGTTGTCGCGGCGGCTGGTGCGTGGCTTGCCAAACCCGCCCCGCGGTGCGCCTCCACCACCACCTACGCCTCGCCGGCGAAAACCGGTGCCACGCGGATGCTTGGTTTGGATCCGGGCCTCGGGTTCTAAAGAATCCACGGGAAGCTCAGCCGGTTCTTCAACCGCGTTTTCATCGGGAACATGCAGTTCCTCGGGGATGGGACGCAGTGACATTTGCTCGTCAACCAAAAGCACCGTGTAGCCGCGGTTGAGGATCGCGTCAAAGCTGGGGAAATGCGGGCTCATTGCCTCGGCCAGTTCGTCTGGCTGACGAGTCACCAAATAAAACCTTCCTCCCGGCTTCAACATGCGAGCAGCCAAATCGACAAACTTCAAGGCGATGCTGCCCCCTGCAAAGTAGGGCGGGTTCGCCAAGATCACATCGAAAGAATTTTCGCCCAATGGGATCAGGTCTGCAGACTCGCATGCCAACTGGGTTTTGAAATGCGTCACGCCACAATTGGTGGCATTCAAGGCCGCAAGGTCCAGTGCCCGAGCGTTACTGTCAGCGAAGGTGATTTCACCTTTGGGCCCGGTGGTCAGCCCGGCAAAAACGCCCAAGGTTCCATGGCCGCAGCCAAGGTCAAGCACCCGGTCACCCGGTTCGATGCGGGCAATTTCAGCCAATGCCCGTGATCCGTCATCCATTTTGCCATAGGAGAAAACTCCAGGCCGGCTAATGAAATTCTGCGACGAATGTCCACCCAAACGGGCATGAAAATTCAACTCGTGGCGACGGCGGGGGCGGTTATCGCCATCTTGCCGTACTGCCCAAAGAATCAGGCTGTTGCTGCAGATGTGGGCATGGGTCTTGCCAAAAAACCGTTTTAAAAGTTCCGGGTGAAGTGAGTCGTCGATGGTGGGGCACCAAACCAGAATGCGGCCACCAGTGGAAAGTGAGTGGAAAGCCTGATCGATCGTGTCGATCTTCAGTTCGCGCTCACCCCGCATTTGCGCCATCACGAGGACTGTGGCTTGGCCATGTTGGATGTCCCAAAAGTCTTTGACAACTTCCACTCGGGCGGTAATGCCGCGCTCTGCCAGTTCGGCCTGCACCGCTCGGGCCTGGTGCAGGTCTAGCTGAAGGCATAGTGCGTCGGGCAGCTTGAGCTGCTCGAGTAGGTTGCCAATTTCGGCCGGTGAACCCATGAGTATCACGAGCGGGCCGCGGATCGACGCCTTCAGCATGTCGGGAATCTGACGGCGGGAAAGCGGGAATGGAGTCTTCATAAGTTCAGGATATCTCCCAAGCCATCTCTGCGCGGAAATGACCGCCAGGGGGTGATTCAATCAAGCCGCTTGGCATTTCACACTTTCCACAAGCTTCGAGATTGATTGCATCTGTCACGCAAGTATAAGGCTCAATGCAAACACTCGCCCGGTCAGCTGGAGTGAAGACAACAACATGGCGAAAAACCGGGTCGGCCAAAACGCGCAGGGTCGGTCCGCCCGGGTAGCGCAATGCGCCGCATTCAACCAGCAGGCCATTGTTGTTAGGTTGGTTCGCCAAGCCTGTAAGCACATCGTCCAAATTCAGGTCTGCCAGGCTATGCCATTGGGATAGATCTTTGCTTTTATCAACTGGCCTTACTTTTCCCGTGGGAAGGCAGTTTTCCAGTTCCCAAGAACTTGTGGCTTGAACGCGGATTTCCAATGGGCTGTTCGCGAAATCGGCATGCCAGTTGGAACGGAAATAAGGGTGGTAACCCAAACCCCAAGGCAATGTGATGGGATCGGGGTTGAGAATCTCGGCCTCAAACCCAAGCCTGCCTCGGTTCAAACGGCAGGTCAACCTGAGGATATGGTCAGCCGGCCACTGCTCGCTAGTGGAGGGATTGTCCACAAAACCGTGGTATTCCCCGGTTACCCAAGCTTCGCCCTCAGCAACCCCTTCGGAAACCACCCGCCATGGAACCCGGCAGGCAAATCCATGGATGGAGGTGTCGCCATGGTTGATAGGCAAGCTGTAGGTGTGTCCGGCCCAATCGTATTTGCCGTGGCGAATCCGGTTGGGAAAAGGAAACAAAACCGGATTACCCGAACGAGTGGGCGAAGGGTGGGTGAAAAGAGCCGGGTCTTGATGGACCAAATTCAGTTGGCGCCCCTGCCAATCACAGGTCCAGCCGATGCAGTTGAACCCTAGCGCAGGCCAAATCACCGCTTCACCGCCAAATCCATCAGAAAGTATCACCACCTCGGGATTGAGGTTTTCCACCGTGTTAGGCAAGCGTTGGCGGCGGATGGCGGCGGGCATGGAATTCTTCCAAAAGGCGGTGTATCAAATTCGATTGCGGAGGACGCGTCATGCTGCATCCAGCCAAATCCCACATGATTTAGTTTATGGCATGGGCGGTTGGGTGAAAGTGCTGGCTTGCCTTGGTTGATAGCAATTTTCATTTGCCAGACTGTTTCCCCGGAATTACCGTGTTATTATAACAAGGTTTTACTGGATGAAAACGGAGTGGGGGTAATTGCCATGTGGGTCAATCGGTTCAAGCTTGTAGTGCTCGGCCAGTTGGTGGCGCTGGTTTGCGGTTGCTCCAGCATGGAAGACCCTTGGAAAGGTGTGCAGGGCAGCCCAAAGGTGCTGGTCACTTTCCCGCCGCTTTTTAGCATGGTTAAGCAGGTGGCGGGGGGTGGTGCCGCCGTTCAGTGCCTATGCACCACCACAGGGCCACACCACTACAACTACAACGCCCGCGATGCCATTTTATTGCGCAATGCAGATCTGTTTTTCAGCGTGGGTCTTGGGCTGGATGACCATTTCGTTGGCAAGATGCTCGCAACCGATTCCAAAAAAAAGGTGCAGCACGTTGCCTTGGGCAAGCTACTGGTGCCACAAAATCTGTGTCTTTTAAGTCCGGAAGAAGAGCACGACCACTCAGCCCCCGGGCATGATCACCATCATCATCATGGGGAGCACGATCCCCATGTTTGGTTAGGGACCAAGCAATGCAAGGCTATGGCAGTGGATATTGCCCGCTATCTGGGTGAGCAAGACCCTGCCAACCGCGACAAATACCACGCAAATGCCAAAATTTTTGGCGAGCGAATGGATGCCCTTAAAAAACAGGGGCGCGACCAACTGGCTTCCAAAAAAGAAAACCGCCTGATCAGTTTTCACCCGTCGCTAGCATATTTGGCCGACACGATGGCCCTGCAGATTGTGGATACCATTCAGATCAATCCAGGGGCCGAGCCCGATGCCAAGCGATTGGCGAAATTGATTCAAAAATGTGTGGATGAAAAAATCCAGGTTTTGGCAGTAGAACCGCAATACCCAACCACAACAGCCAGTAAACTGATTTTGGAAGAACTGAAGCGGAAAGGGATAGACGCGAAAATGGTGGAGGTTGATCCTCTGGAAACAGCCGATGCTGGCGAGCTTTCCGCCGGCTGGTTTGAAAAGAAGATGGCCGAAAACCTGAAGGCGCTGGTGGAGATCTTGCCGTGAGCCCGCCAGTCGGCACTTTGCCCATGGCTGAAAAAGCCAGACCACTGCTTCGCCTGAAGGATATTCGGGTGACGCTTTCTGGGCAGGCCATCCTGAAAGGGGTAACGGGTGGGATTCCCTCCGGCCGCATCACGGCAGTCATGGGCACAAACGGGGCTGGTAAAAGCACGCTGCTCAAGGTGCTGTTAAGGGAAGTTCCTTTCAAGGGTGAGCTGGTATTTACCTGTGGCCATGATCATTCGCACCCCACGCCCAGCCAGATAGGCTATGTGCCGCAGCGACTGAAGGTGGAGGCTAACCTGCCACTCACGGTCCGCGACCTGTTTGGGTTGGCACTTAGCCAAAAACCCTGGTTTTGGCCTGGAGTCGGGTTGCCCGATGCCGAGGTTGCCCAGCTTTTGACTTATGTCCACCTCAATTCGAACGCCCTCGACAAGCAGGTTGAACGGCTTTCAGGCGGGGAATTGCAAAGAGTGTTACTGGCTCTCGCTCTGGAGCCTAAACCAGAATTATTGATGCTGGATGAGCCGGCAAGCGGGATCGATTTTGTAGACAAAGCCCTTTATCACGAGCGCATTGCCGAGATCAACGAGGAGCGTGGCACAACGGTGATTTTGGTGTCGCACGACCTCGATCTGATCCGCAAATATGCGCACCATGTGCTGTGGTTGGAAGGCGGTGTGGTGGCCGCCGAAGGCACCCCCGAAGAGGTGCTGCTTGCTGATCGACTAAATTGCGGCCGTGTAGGGCAATAGATCCCTTGGAGCTAGATTTTACCCCAGAATTCGGTTCCAGCGCGCCCGTTGCCATGCGACCTTTTCGGCCGAGGTCATTTTTGAGAAATCGGGCTGGGAGCTGGCTGGCACAGCAACCTTGGAAGGCAAAGGTTGGGCGGGCTTCACCGGGTTGTTGGCGCTGACAGATTTGGCGGCAATAGCCACGGGTGTTGACGTAACCGGTTTGGAATAAGGTGCAACCGCGGGGCTAGAGGTTACCCCTGGCTTAGCCTGTGCGGGCGGCAAGGAGGTGGTCTTGGTGCCACCATAACTCATCACGCCGGTCTGCAGCACCATGTCGTCTGCCAGGCTGCGGTTAGGGGTGACTCCCAGAGCCTGAAGAACGCCATGGTATGCCTTGACTGCCTCTTCGGGCCCAATCTCGCCATCCGCGATCAAACGCAGAAAATGGATAAATGCGAGTTGGTTTTCGGCTTGGTTTATTTTGCGGCCGAATAGCGCCACGCGGCCACCGTACTTTTTAGCCTCTGCCAGCAGCTTGAACGCATCGTAAGTTGTGCCTGCTGAGCCACCCAAAATGCCAACTACCAAGTGAGGATCGTATGCAACCAGTTCTTCCATGGCCCGGGGGCCGTGGTAGACAATCTTTAAAAAGTCGGGCCGTCCTGAACGGGTCACGCCGCCCAGAGTGCGAACGATGGCATCATTGATGAATCCGCCTAAATGTTCGGGGGCCACCATGGCTTCAACATTGGGGTCGAACACTTCCAAAAAATGGCGGAAGCCTTTTTCTTCGGCCTCCAATCGGAAGGCGTTATACGCTAGCAGGGCTTCGCGGTCACGCACCGGGTCGTTGGTGTAAGTGATGCTGTAAAGGCCCAGGTTGGCTCCGAGTTGTCGCTCACTAGGGGAGCAATGCAGCTTGCCACACTGGATGTGGTCTATGGTGGCGGTGCGGAAGGGTAGGGAGGGGTGGCCAGGCGACTTTCCGCCGCGAAAAACATGAATGTCGGTGGTGTCGTTTGCCCGGCAGGCCGGAGTAACAGCGCTATTGTCGAAGATACGTTTCTGAATGGTCAAATCTTCTGAGGTGCTGGCCGACATCAACATGATGTCAACCAGGCCCTGCTCGACTATCTGCCCGATAATCTGGCGGTACTCGGCCAAGGTGCGAAACCTGGGCGAGCCATCGGGCCATTTCTCGGTCGTGCGTCCTGTGGCACCAATAGCCAATGCCATGTCGGCATCCTTGGCATCTGCAAGGATGAAATCACCGCAGGTGGTTGGGTTCGCATGGATGCGTTTCAGTTTCTCGTCCAGCGATTTCATTCTGTTCATGGTGATTGCCGATTCCTGGTTGGCTTATGGGGTTCTTACGCGCCGCTACTGTGGAACGGAGGGTTTTCGGGTCGTTATTCGTCGTCGCTCTCTTCGTCTTCCATTTCAGCGTAGTCGCCACCCAGCTTTTGGGCGTGGCGTCGTTCAATAAAGAATTTGGCCGCCGCCTCGGCGGTTTTGAAAGACTTTTCCCGAAGTTCGGTGTCGCCGTCCTGTTCTACCTCGTATTCCACATGAAACTGGTTTTCAGCCAGGCGGCAAATCGACAAACCGCCAGGGAGCCGGATCTCGAAATCGGCTGGAAGGTTCACAGTCTTTGCAATCGCTTCAACTTCGTCCATGTCACATCCTCCTTGATGCTTTTAAGGTATGAAAATCAGACGGGTCAGCGGGACTGCCAGGCTGCCCGGGGTATTGCCCGGGGCCCTGTTGAGTAAGGAGCGGCAGCGGCTTGAGGCGCCGCTGCCGCAGAAGCAGCAGCAGGCGAGCCACCCGAGGCCAGACGGTTTTTGACAGCATCCAGCGTCTCACGCAACACGCGGGCTGAGTTGTGCAGGGCAACCTGCTCACGCGGAGCAAGAGCGATTTCAATCTGCGCCATCACGCCTTGGGCCCCAACCACGGTTGGCACGCTCAGGCAAACATCCCGCAAACCATAGAGGCCCTGCTGCATGGTGCTGACTGGAAGCACCTTGCGGGAGTCTAGCAAGATCGATTCAACCACTTCGCGAATGGAAACTCCCACCGCAAAGCCTGAACCACCCTTCAGCTTGATCATGGTTGCGCCGGCAGTTTTGGTTTCCTCAAAGATTTCCCGTTCTATCTGCGCGGTGTAGCCTGGCCATTTTTCAAGGGGCATGCCTGCCACAGTGGCGCTCGACCAAATGGGAACCATGGAGTCGCCATGCTCGCCCAGAAGAACCGCCTTCACCTGGGTTGCCGGCACCTTCAAAGTGCGGGCCAAGTGGCTGTTAAGACGGGCGGTGTCGAGCTGGGTTCCAAGGCCGATCACATGGCGCCAGTCAAGACCCGAGCGCTCAACAGCCAGGTGGGTGAGAATGTCCACCGGGTTGCTAACCACCACCAAGGTGGCTCCGGGCTTCCAGCCTGCTTGACGAATTTTGCCCAGAAGATCAAGAAAGAGGTCGGTATTGCGGTTGATTAGATCAAGCCTGGATTCATCCGGTTTGCGACGCAAACCGGCGGTGACCACCACCACATCACTCGACGGGATGTGCTCTTGGATGGGGCCTGAAATAACCCGCTGGTCCGCAACCAAGCTGGTGCCTTGCAGAATGTCCAGGGCCACGCCTTGGCCAACTTGCTCGTTGGCATCCACAATGGCAATGTCGGTTGCCACTTTGCCCAAATGCAGGGCAAACGCTGCCATGCTGCCAACCAAGCCACCGCCACCAACCACGCTTACCTTCATGATGGTCTGTTCCTTGTTGCTTTGCAAAACCATGTCAAACCGTAATACCAAAGTCCTTCAGCTTCACTGATGGGGGGCAGCGGACTGGCCATGAGGGCTGGTATCTTCCAGTTCGCCATGCTGGTTCTTTAGCCCGTTAGCTTGACGCTTCTTCAGCATCTGCATGCGGAAGATGCCGACCCGGGTGAGAACAGTCGCCACCAGCAATAACCAGCCAAATCCCAAAATGAAGCGAATAGGCAGGTTGTAATAATCCCATTGCCCTTGGGAAATTCCCATGAAAAACAAAACCAAGGAGGCTGCCACTATCGCCGTCGCCAGAGTGGCCAAAACGATGGTGGCGTAAAAGCCCGCCTTGTCTTTTTTGTAATTGAACATGGGGCTCCTGCGTTGAATCCCGTCGGTCGATTGGTCAGAGTGTTGCCAATCTTGAAATAGGATGGCCCTGTCTTAATATTGCCACTTATCCCATTTATCGGAATACCTACACTCTGTGGTTGATTGGCTTATCCCGAATCCCGGAAAAACCTTCACCAATTAGGCCGACTGCAGGTTTCGCATCACTTGGTCGGTGATAGTACGCACCAAAGTGTCAAATGCCGCATCCTCGGTGTGGGAGGGGGCCACGCCGTGGCCCACAACATCATCGGGCCCGATACCGGTCGCGGTATCGTTGCGGAAAGCGTACTGCCTGGGCTGGAACTTCGAGAATTTCTCGTCGAAGCTCGATTCGCCGCACATGGGCGATTCCGGGTAACGGAACCGAACATCGTCGTAGCCCAGCTTTTTCTTCAGGGCTAGCAGTTCGCGAGTTTGCTGCTCGGAGAAATAGTTCACCCGGCCCAGTTGGCGGGAAAGGATCAGGATGCGGCAATACGAATCGATGATCTCGGTATTGAAATACGCGTTCTCCAAGTCGGGCCCGAAGGTGATCGTGCCGTGGTTGGCTAGGAGAATGGTATTGGAATCCTTGGCATACGGTGCAACGGTATCCGCAAACGCTTGGGCACCCGGTGTCTCGTAAACCGCAATGGGCACCTCACCCAAAAACACTTCCACCTCAGGGAGGACACATTTGGGAATGGGTTCGTGTGCCACCGCAAAGGCAGTCGCATGCGGGGGATGGCAGTGGACCACAGCGTTGATGTCGGGTCGTTGGTTGTAGATAGAAAGGTGCAACAGAACCTCGCTGGTTCGCTTGCGCTTGCCGGCAAGCTGCACGCCTTTGCTGTCAACCTTGCAGATGTCCTCGGGCTTCATGTAACCCTTGGAAACCATGGTGGGGGTGCAAAGGAACTCGCGCTCGTTGAGCCTGATGGTGATGTTGCCATCGTTGGCGGCAGCGAAGCCCTTGGCGTACACCCGACGGCCAATCTCGCAGATCAGTTCTTTCAACTCGTACTCGCTTTTGTTGCCATGTCCAGCCATTGCTGCCACTCCTTGTTGGTGTCCGTTCCATTCAAAAAACAAAAACAAAACCGTGATCCTTCCGCCCGGTTGACCGTCAACCGTCTAAACTGTCAATCAGCAGGCCCGCATAAGCGTCAACTGGCACCTTGGCGGGTATGTAAGGCATGGCTGCTTCGCCACCTTCACTGAACCCGACTACTTGTCCAATCCCTGCGCCCACACCGTCTGCAATGATCAAATCCTCGCCCGTAGATTCCGTTTCGCGATCCAACTAGTATTTTTCCACAGCCTTCAGATCAAGCGGGCCAACCACCAGCCAGCGAACGCCTACCAGTTCAGGTACCACCCGGCTAAGTGTCACATTCCCAATCACACTTCCCACCCGCATGTCAAACCCCTCCCTGGGTTGTCATTAGGCCAATCAAGTGCCGCGCCTCGAAAAGCGTTCGCCCGGGCATTTCCACCGCCAAAAGCCTGGGGCCGAAACCTGCCAAAGCCCTGCTGGCTTGGGCAACCGATTGGACCGATGCTGCAGAGATAGCCCATCGCAGCATGCACACACTGGCAACCAACTCGGGGTTGGGCCCAAAATGCACCAGCCGCCTGCTCTGGTCGGCTGAAAGCCAGTCGCCCCAACCCGCAGATCCGTTGTCCCAACTTTTTATCTCAGCCCGGCCCGGACATTTGCCGCCACGAGCCGCTTCCGAAGTTGCCCGCTCTACCACCTCGTAGGCCACTTCTGCCGCTACAAGCAAGTGGCCTTTGGGAGGATCAGGCACATGGCCAATTGGGCTTGCGCCACGAACGGCCAAGGTGTTCCCCACAACCCCATCTTGGCCTTCACGCACCAGAGGAATTCCAGCGCTAGCCAGCATTTCCAAAACCAAAGGCGAGATCAGCGCGTTGGGGTCCACCAACACACGGTCGATACCCGCCAACCGCCTGGGGAGATGCCCGGCAGCCAACAGCCTTCCGCGGTGATGAAAACAGCCAGCACTCACTCGTCTAGCACTCCGATTGTCAACCACCGAACCGGTGAATCCTTCGAGCCCACTACTTCACGGGCTCCCTTGCCGTCACTGGAGATCAAAACCCGCATTCCCGGGCCCGCTCCCAAGGTGTCCACAGTCAGCACCGGGTCGCCATCGGGCTGCCCCTTGCCGTCCAGGGCCTGAACCAGAAGCAGCTTCACTCCCTGAAAACTTTTATGCTTCACAGTCGAGATCGCCCGGCCGACCACCTTGCCGACTTGCATGGTTGGAATCCTCCCCCGGCAGGCCTAATTGTCAAACCACTCGCATTGAGCCCACAGTGCTCGATCGCCGCTTACGGCAGAAGGTCAGCGGGGTGGTCACTCCCTCGCCTGTAGGGGTGGCGATACTGAAGCTTGCATATCCTTCGCCACCCGCACCCAAGCCCGCCACGCTCGCGCCGTTTTGCACGAAAAGGGTGGTGTTCATGCGGCGGCCCATACAGGTGATCGTTTCCAAATTGCGGGAGTGAATGACAGCAGTGTGCCCGTAGCCGTGCTCGTGTTCATGGGCCATGTCAATCGCATGGTCCACGCAGCGGGCGCGCACAAAGGGCACGAAGGGCATCATTTGCTCATGAGAAACAAAAGGGTTCGATTCGTCCGTTTCGGCGAAAATAAGCTGGGTGCCCGCTGGGATTTCAAGGCCGGCATGTCGGGCCAGAACGGCCGCATCCTGACCGATAAGATCCTTGTTCACTAGTAGTTTGCCGTTCTCGCCAGTCTTGAAGGCCACAGCCGTCAGGCGGTCGACCTGGCCTTTGTCCAGACGAACTGCGCCATGCTTGGTCATCCAGTCAAGCAACTCATCAAAAATGTCGTTGGTGGCGAAGACTTCCTTCTCACCAATGCACAGCAAGTTGTTGTCGTAGGCTGCACCGGCGATGATGCATGCTGCCGCATTGGAAAGATCAGCCGTCGAATCCACCACAACGGGTGGGTTTCCAGGGCCGGCCACTACCGCCCGCTTCGGGCTTCGCAAGGCAGCGCGAGCCAAGGCTGGGCCGCCGGTCACACAGATCAGCTTCACATCGCGGTGATCAAAAATGGCCTGCGCACTTTCAATAGTCGGGTTTTCAATGATGGTCAAAAGATCTGTGATTCCGATCGCCTGCTGGAAGGCGCGGTTGAGAAGGCGAACACCCTTGGCGGCAATCCTGGCACCAGATGGATGGGCATTGAAAACCACAGTGTTGCCACCGGCCAGCATATTGATGGCGTTGCAAGCCAGTGTGGGGAAAGAGTGAGTGACGGGGGTAATAGCACCAATCACGCCAAAAGGGCCATACTCCTCAAGAGCTATGCCAAATTGGCCACTGTAAGCATCCGTCTTCAGCCACTCGGTACCTGGAATGCGATCAGCAACTAATCGCAGCTTGTCGATCTTGTGCTCTAGCCGCCCGATTTTGGTTTCCTCAAATTCCTCACGCCCCAAGCTCTCGGCCTGATCGCGGCAGATGGCTCGCACGCAGTCGATCACCTTCTTGCGCTCGGGTAAGCCTACCTTTGAAAAAGCAACCAGGGCACGGGATGCTCCAGCGACAGCCTCATCGGCCGTGGCGTAAACACCGTCACCCGAACCCGCTGACTTAGGGGAGTCCTGTGAGGCTGCAGGCAGTGCAGCCTTGATGGCAGCCTGGATCGATCCATTGGATGCTGGAAGCTTGCCCGATTGGATTTGGCGGAGAACTTGCTCCACCACGCCGCGGACAATCTGGTCGGAGGGTATCGATTTGATGGAAGACATCAGTGCTTTTCCTTCGTTTTTAGGAAGCTGCCAAACTATGACCCACGGAATGGGTAAAGGCACCTTCGTCTATGCCTCTTTCCCGATTTTCCCAAACTCACAATGTCAGCCTTTGACGGTTATGCCGACTCCAGCCGGGCGTCAAAGACTGTCTTGTCGCCCACCTGCACGGTGTCAACGATGCCGATGATGGCCGTATCGATGGGCAATTTCTCGGTGGCAGGCATGAGGCGGGCGCTCGATCCCTGAACGATCAGCACCATTTGGTTGATGCCCGCCCCCAAGGCGTCCACCGCAACAAAGCTGCGGCCTGTGCCGGTCAGTTTGGTGCGATCCTGCGGATCGACACGCAGGGGTTCGACCACCAGCAGCTTGTGCCCGGTCATGGACTGGGCTTTCTGGGTCGCGACAACGCTTCCGGTCACACGCGCTAGGAACATGGGCCGAACCCCTTGCCAGTGCCAAATGTTTACAAGCCGTCCGACTCAGCCGGACTGTTTTTTCAGCAGGGCATCGAGCTTTTCCAAAATTTCCCGGTTAGCCGGAAAACGGTGCTCGTCGTCCTTCGAGAAGATCAGGTCGTCGTTGGCTTCCACATCGAAAATGCCACCCGATCCTGTCTTGAGTTCCACTTCCACCTGAGGGTAGGTGTTCCGCACGGCGCCCGCCAAACTGGCGGCGAAGTTGCGGTAGCCTCAAGATGTGCAGTAAGTGATGCGCAGCTTCATGTCTCTCTCCTCCCTGAATAAAAAAACAAACTCACCCGGCCAGCAAATCGCGTGATTGCCTGGCCACCACAATTTCTTCGTTGGTGGGCAATATCCACACCTGGGCTCGGCTGCCCACTTTGTGCAATGCTTGTTCGCCTTTGGCTGTGGCGTTGGCAGCGGGATCGAGATCAATGCCCATCCATCCCAAGCCTGCGATTACTTTTTCCCGCAGCAGTGACGAGTTTTCGCCAATGCCGCCGGTGAAAAAGATGCCGTCCACGCCGCCCAGCAGGGCGATGTAGCCACCGATGTACATTTGGATCGAATTGAAGAACACATCCAGCGCGGTTTGGGCGCGGTGGTCACCATCCTTGGCGGCTTTCTCGATGTCGCGCATGTCGCGCAGGCCGCACAAACCTTCCAAGCCTGAATGATTGGCCAATTGGTCAAGCAGTTGCTCAAGGGTTTTGCCCGTTTCCCGCAATAGGACCGGAAGGGCGAAAACATCGAAATCGCCCACACGGTTGTTGTGGGGCAGGCCGCTTTGCGGGCTCATTCCCAGGGTGCAGGCTATCGACTTGCCTGAATCAATGGCGCACAGCGAGTTCGAGCCTCCCAAATGACAGGAAATAATTTTCGCATTGGTTTTGTTCAGTAATTGGGCCGCGCGGCCCGCGATGAAACGATGACTGGCACCATGGAAACCCCATTTTCTGACGCCATGGTTTTCCGCCCATTCCAGGGGAACAGCGTACAGCGAATTGCCCGGCGGAATGGTTTGGTGAAAGCCTGTTTCAAAGGCCGCAACCAAGGGAATGCGGGGGAATTCTTTCGCCAGAAGGCGCATCGCCGCAACATATGGAGGGTTGTGGGCCGGGGCTACCTCGTTGTAAGCCTCCATGGCCTCAAGAACTCGGGGGGTTACCAGTTGAGCACCGGTCACGCCCTTGGCATGGACTGATTTGAAGCCAATTGCACCAAGGTCTGCAGCCTGCTTCAGGCAGCCATGCTTGGCCAGTTGTTCCAGGCAAGCGCCAACCGCTGCAGCATGGTCAGGGGCAGTCAGGCTGCCTTCTTCCCGCTTGCCATTCACCTCGACAAACCAAGGTGTGCTGTCGGTTCCTATGCGCTCAAAACCGCCACGGGCCAGGAGGCTTTCATCCGCCATGTTGAACAGGCGATATTTAAAGCTGGTGCTGCCCAGATTGGCGACCAAAATTTTCATGGCTTGATCTTCTCGGTGTGCCGTGAAAAAAGACGAATCCTTCGGTTGTCGGAGCCGCGTTCCGCGGCCGGGCGGGAGTCTTTCCCACCCGGTTGGCGGATCGGGTGATTAGTTCACCGGGCTTAGCGACCCAAGAAACATTCCAAGACCTGCGCATCGGGCCTGGGAATCACATGGGCGCTAACCAGTTCGCCATGTTCGCTGGCGGCCTTGCCACCCGCGTCCACAGCGGCTCGCACGCTGCCTACATCACCACGCACGAATGTGGCGATGAAGGCGTTGCCAATCTGCACCTGGCCCGCATAAGCCACATTCGCGGCTTTGCACATGGCATCGGTCGCGGCGATGGCGGAAATCATTCCCTTGGTTTCAACGATTCCCAAGGCTTCAGACTTGTTCACAGTCATTGGTTCACTCCTAGTCTCTGGTTGTTTTGCCATGGTGGTTGGACCTCACTTGCCCATCTTGGGCAGGACGTCCTTGAGGTCGCCATGGGGGCGGGGAATCACCTGGATTCCTACCACTTCGCCCACGCGCGAGGCGGCGGCTGCGCCGGCATCAACCGCGGCCTTCACCGCGGCGACATCGCCTGACACCATTGCGGTGACAAGGCCGCTGCCAATCTTTGTCCACCCCAAGAGGGAGACATTGGCTGATTTCAACATCGCGTCACTGGCTTCAACCAGCGCCGTTAATCCCCGGGTTTCGATCATTCCCAAGGCTTCCAAGCTCGCTGACATCATTCACCTCCGTTTGCCCGGACCGCCCGGAAACATTCCGCCGATCCAAAACCAGAAAACCCGATCCATCTAGCGCATCCTGCGCCAGAAACCAAACCGCGACCGGCTTTAGCGGAACAGCTCCACGCTTTTCGCTTTCGCCAGATTCACCGCGTTTCCTTCGTCGGTGTCGATGTGAACCTCGAGCTTCGCGCCCTGACTCACACGCACCAACACTTCTTCCATGATGGCGGGGCAATCACTTACCACTCGCAGCTTCATGAAATCACCATCCCTGACCCCATAAAAATCGGCCTCTTTTTGGCACATGTGCGCATGCCTTTGGTGGCGGATAACCCCGCGATCAAGCTTCACCATTCCCTTGGGGCCAATGAGATAGGCTCCGGGTGAATCGCGATGGTCCCCGCTCTTGCGAACCGGGATGTCCAGCCCCATTTGCACCGCGTCGGTGAACGAAAGCTCCACCTGGCTATGATCGCGGCATGGGCCTAAAATGCGCAGATTGTTGATCACCCGCTGCCTGGGACCGATAAAAGTAACCGACTCTTCGGCTGCGAAAAATCCGTCTTGATACAGCATCTTGTAAGGGGTCAGCTTGTGCCCTTGACCAAACAGTCGCTCAAGGTCTTCCTGAGTGACATGGGCATGCCGAGCGGAAACATTGACCAATAACCTGGGCTGGGGCGGGACAGCGGTCGATGCTGAACCGGAGCAAGGACCATTGCTGGGCCGCAAAACATTCTTCAGTGCCTCGCGCACCAAGTGCTCAATTTGGTTCCGTTCCATCTGTCACTCCAAAACAATTCCGTTAATGAAATCCAAGGGCCTACACCCCGGCCCGCCGCGCCACATGCAAACAGATTCCCGCATCTTCCAGCCACTTGCGCGAATCATCAGTGATCCGGTCGTCAACCACCAAATCGTCGATGTCGTTCAGGTTGCAAAGCCAAGTCAGGGCCCTGCGGCCCAACTTAGTGTGGTCGGCCACCACCACCACACGCTCGGCCAGGCGCATCATGGCTCGTTCGGTCTCAACAAGAAGCAGGTTGCTGTTAAAAAGCCCTTCCTGCGTTATTCCACTCACACTCAGCACCGCTACATGGGCATGCAGATTTTCCATCATGCTGATGGTGCTGCTTCCAAGCGCTACTCCTGTTCGCGGGTAGACATAGCCACCCAGAACAACCAAGTCGCTACTAGTTGGGTTGGAGGCGAACATCTGCGCGATGGGCAAGCTGTTGGTCACCACCTGCACACGCTTGCCGCCCCCCAAAATATTTCTTGCCACCTCCAAGGTGGTGGTTCCACCGTCCAGCAGTACGGTGTCGCCGTCTTGCACTAGTTGGGCGGCCAGTTCGCCAATCCAGCGCTTTTCTTCCAGCTGGCGCCCCGTCCGCTCTTCCAGAGGAGGCAAGGGCGCACTGTCCTGATTCCAGACCGCTCCACCATGGGTGCGACGCAGGTAGCCCATTTGGTGGAGGTGCTCGAGATCACGGCGAATTGTGGATTCGGAAACATCGATTTTGCGCGCCAAGTCTTGCAATGACGCAAAACCATGCGTGCAAATCAAATCCCTGAGTTTTTGCCGTCGTTCCTCGACCAGCATGAACCCCTCCCCACTTCCACCCAAAAGTTACTGGGTCAGAAAAACGCAAAGCATCCTCTTTGCGAGGTTGTGACAGTACTAGGCCGCTAATTGCCAAATTCTTCCACAACCTGTTGGAATCTTATGGCGGAATAGTTGGCCAGTCAATCCTATAGTGCCTGAATTCTCTCAACCGTGTTGCCGGAAACTCTTCACAAGTTTGCCAATAACCTTCAATTGGCCAGATAAACCGACGCAAACTGCCTAACCGCTAAAACTGGATCAGCCGGATAAGGAGGACCGTTGGGCTTTAATTGCCAACTTTTAGCAGGAGTGTCGGGCCTAAAAGCATTTGGGTATGAATTCGATGTCAGTACAATGGGAGGTGAATGAACCCGACGGACAGATTTCCAAGGGAACGGAAGTCTCCGCTCTACTCTCAGGCGTTTAGGCCCCTACCATTTATTTGGTGTGGGTAGCCTCTTGATGGGTCGCCCACGGTTCCCCAAGGAATGTCAACAATGGCTATCCAGCCGAATTCCAGCGATTTGCCTCAACCCGGCACTCTCCAATCCGGTGCTGATATTTTCGTGCAATGCCTGATCAACCACGGGGTCGACCATATGTTCGCCTACCCGGGCGGAGCCAGCATGCCTTTGCACCAATCCCTCACCAAATACGAAGACCGCATCCGAACTATTCTCCCCCGCAACGAGCAGGGCGGTGGCTTTGCTGCCCAAGGCTACGCCCGAACCACCGGCAAAGTGGGCCTTTGCATGTCCACAAGCGGCCCGGGGGCAACCAACTTTGTCACCTGCCTGGCCGATGCGAAGATGGATTCCGTCCCGATCATTGCCGTCACCGGGCAAGTGAGCACACCGTTTATTGGCACAGACGCGTTTCAAGAAACGCCAATTGTCGAAGTCTGCCGTGCCATCACCAAGCACCACTACCTGGTAACCAAAACTGAGGACATTCCCCGGGTTGTGAAAGAGGCTTTTCACCTCGCGGTGACCGGTCGTCCCGGCCCCATCATCATTGACCTGCCTAAGGATGTGCAAATCAGGCAAATTGTGGCCGATTACGATCCGCCCATGAACCTGCCTGGTTACAAGCCAGAACGTCGTGCCTCCCGCAAAGAGCTGGAACAATTGTTGGAGCTGATGAAGGGTTCATCCCGGCCGATCATTTATGCTGGTGGCGGCGTGGTGCAATCGGGCGCCTCCGACAGCCTTCGCGCCTTTGCTGAAAAGGCTGGAATCCCTGTCGCGATGACCTTGCTGGGCTTGGGTGGTTTCCCACACGACCATTACCTCAGCCTCAACATGCTTGGCATGCACGGCACCATCTATTCCAACTACGCCATCAATGAAGCCGATTTGCTTCTCGCCTTTGGTGTTCGCTTCGATGACCGGGTGACCGGTAAGCTCAGCGAGTTTGCCAAGCATGGCAAGATCGTTCATATCGATATCGACCCATCCGAATTGAACAAGAACAAGAAGGCCGTGCTGCCTATTCATGGCGATGTGGCACAAGCCCTTCAAGATCTAGTTCGGATGATTGACTCCCGCCCTCAGGGGGCCCCTCCGCTCACGCAAGAGCTACGCCCATGGATGCGCCAGATTGATACTTGGCGCGAGGCAGAACCCATGCGCTATGCTGACCGCGAAGATGCCATACTGCCGCAGCATGCCATCAAGCGCCTTCACGAACTCCTTCGCGACCGCGGGCTTCTCGACGAAACCATTGTCAGTACCGGTGTGGGCCAACACCAAATGTTTGCCGCCCAGTACTTCGGCTTCAACAAACCTCGAACTTGGGTCACCTCGGGTGGCTTGGGAACCATGGGATTCGGCCTTCCCTCTGCCATGGGGGCACAGGCTGCCCACCCACTCAAAACCTGTATCGATATCGATGGCGATGGCAGTTTCTTGATGAATATCCAAGAATTGGCCTGCTGCTTTGTCGAGAAGTTGCCGGTTAAGGTGCTGCTTTTGAACAATCAGCACTTGGGCATGGTGGTTCAATGGGAAGACCGGTTCTTCAAGGGCAACCGAGGCCACACCTACCTGGGTGCAGGTCTTGATCGCGAACCCTATCCGGATTTCGTCGCCATTGCCAAGGGTTTTTCTTGCAACTCCCGACGCATCAGCGAAAAGGCAGACCTGGATGACGCCCTGATTGAGATGATCGAGAGCAAGGGGCCCTATGTTTTGGATGTCATGGTGCCCCATCAAGAGCATGTTCTACCCATGATTCCAAGTGGCATGACCGTTCGCGACATGATCAAATCCTGATCCCGTTACCGCTGGGTTGGCCGCAAGGCATACAATGCACCGCATGGATCTTCCATGCGGTGTTTTTTTGTTTCGAGGGGGCTGGCATGCGTTGCACTCGCCGCCAAGGTTTCACTCTAATTGAGCTTTTGGTGGTTATTGCAATCATTGCGGTGTTGGTTGGGTTGTTGGTGCCTGCTGTGCAAAAGGTGCGGGCAGCAGCCCTGCGCATGAGTTGCTCCAACCATTTGAAAAATTGGGGTCTGGCTTTTCACAATCACCTTTCGGCCACCGACCACTTTCCCGCCATTTGGTGGCTGGGGCCCGGTATGCACAATTGGTCGGTGCCCCTGTTGCCCTACATGGAACAGGAAAGCCTTTTTAAGCAAATCAACCTTTCCCAAGATTGGGATGGCCCTGCCAACCTCGCTGCAGTTTCCAAACGCATCCAAACCTTCATCTGCCCCGCCACTCCCTCCAGCCGCGATTTGACCCTCGCCTACAAAGGAGTAACCCTTGGCCCGGGTGATTACATCCCCATGAGGGATGTCGATCCAAACCTTTTTTCAACCGGCATCCTGCAGCGCACGCCAGGCAGTCCCGATGGCGCGCTCATTGAACGGATTCCAACGCGCATCGCTGATATCAGCGACGGAACTAGCAATACGGTGCTGCTCGGTGAGGATTGCGGTCGCAGCAACCAATACAAGAATGGCAAGCTCACCGGGCAAACTTTTGAGCCAGTGGGTTGGGCCTATTCCAGCCCCAGCGCCAATCTGGATGGCCAAGATGCCAATGGCAACATTTTGGGCACACGGTCGATGAACGGTAACAACTACTTTGAGTATTACTCATTCCACAACGGGGGTTGCAATTTCCTCAACTGCGACGGGTCGGTGCGGTTCCTCGCAGAAAGCCTGCCCATAGCAACGATGGCGGCACTGGTCACGCGCGCTGGAGGAGAGGTGGTGCAAGGGAACTGATGCCAAAGGGGAATTACGGACAGGTTGTCGACAAAATTCATCTGGTTACAATGTCCGGCTTACATCAGAAACAAGCCCAGCGATAAAAGCGCTCCAAAAAACCACAGCCCGCTGGCCCCTGCGAAAACCAGCCAGGCTATGACCGCCAGGACCGGGTGGACGGGTTTCCCGGAAATCAGAAACGGCCCAAGGCTGGACACCTGGATGGCCAAAAGGGGAGTCGCCCAGCGCCATGCCAGTGGCCAATCATTGGCCCCGGGATTGGCGATGGGGCCAGTCAGGGGGCCAAGGTAAACAGAAAGACAGATCCGGGCCATTTGAGGGGCGGTCAAGTCGGTGCCGGCAATCTGGTTGTAATGCAGGCAGATATCTCTAGCCATTAACGCCGCGACACCACCCATGGCAAGCCACAGCATGCCGTGCCACCTGGTAAGGCGCAGTCTTTCCAAGGTAAGTGAATGTTCCATCAGGGCTGTTTGGGTTTGTCTTGATTGGGAATTTCTTCCTCAACAGCCAAAATCACTTCCCTTGGCACCCAAATCCGTTTTCCACCAAATGCTACTACCAGCCAGCTTCCTTCCACCTGTTCCACCTTG
>CAIWHS010000069.1 GCA_903912515.1 uncultured Planctomycetaceae bacterium | reverse complement strand
CTGGTTGTTGGTCGCAAGCTTAATCCTCTAAATAACTTATGGCGTGCTAGCGAGCTTTTGTTTAGTGCCTAAATTAAAAATTTGAGGGCAAGGACTTTTGTCAGTCGTGTTCGGGTTGCATTTAACCGTTAAAAAAACTAATTTGCCCGCCCATTCCTATCAGCTGTAGTACTGGATTTATTCCAGTCGAGGGGCAGGGAAGCCTCTCTTGCTGTTGGAATTTTCTGCAGGTTGGTTCCGCAAGGATGCGGAACCGCCTGCGATTTAATCTTAAACCGCCAAGGATGGCGAATGGGACCAGGCATGTTTGCTGTGACGCGACAAGTCGCAATCGGAATGGTCCTAATCTGCTTGGGTTTGGTAACAGGCAAATCCTATTGTCAAACCGGTCAGGAAAAGGATCTTGCTCGCATTCTGGGTATTAAACGGGCATTAGGGGAAGGGCGGGATGCCATCGCCCGAGGTGATTTTACTAGCGCAGTAAATTCCCTCGAAAGGCAGTTGGGAAACATCAAGGGCGACAAGGAATTTCTTGCTGTGTTGGGGCAAGCCTACCAAGGTCATGCCTTGGCTTTGCAGCAGTCAGGTAAAAACCAGGAAGCTGAAACCTTTAGTCGCAGATTAAGAATTCTTGAAAGTGGATTAGAAAAAAGTCCGCAAGAATCATCGGTAGGTGGATTAAGTGTTCCAGCTCTGACTTCAATTACAAAAGACGAGGGGGGTCACTCTTCCTCGTTAGGAGCAAGGCTGAATCTGGGGGCGCCCAAGATTGAGGTGGTAGGTGCGGTACCAGTTGTGCCGGGCCAACCGTTGGAGGCTATCGGATCAAATTCAATGGCAGGGAAAAATATTCAATTTCGCGGAAATTTGGATGATCAGCCGAGGCCCAAGCGTGGGGTTTTGGAATCGAATCCCTTCGCATGGGAAAATTCCGAGGACATGCATCAGGTTCGTGCCACTCTTGCAACTGCAGACGAGGCTTTTGGTAAAGGTGAATATGAGAGAGCTTTAAATAATTACACACAGGCATGGCAGAAAAATCCCAAATTGCCGCAAGATGTCAAGGAGAGGTGGGCTTATTGTCGTGTACATGCCCTAACCAGCAAGGCTAATCGGATGGGGGCTAGTAAGGGATTTGCTGCCGAGTTCACAAGGGAGGTCTCCCAGGTAAAAGCACTTACTGGGAAATTTGACGCTTATTTGGTGAAGTTGAGAGAAGGAATTAGTCCGGATACAAGTGTCATGGGAGGGGCTGATTCCTCAAGTTTTTCTCTCATTGCGGTGTCACATGATCCGCAACCAGCAGGGGGTTGGAATGTTGCCCATACCCAACATTTTAGGGTCTTTCACAAGCTGGAAAAGAGCTCTGCAGATAGGGTTGCTAAAATGGCGGAGCAAACAAGGGTTGTGCAGGGGAGGAGATGGTTTGGTGAGCGAGCAGTGGGTTGGGAAACAAAGTGTGACCTATATGTGCATGCAACTGGTAGTGAATACAGTCAGGCCACAGGGGTTCCCCCCTCTTCGCCTGGGCATAGCACGGTCAAAGTTGAGAGCGGCAAGGTCTCTCACAGGCGAATAGATCTCCATTCTGATGACCCGAACATGCTAGAAGGGGTTTTACCCCATGAAACAACCCATGTGGTGCTGGCAGGGAATTTAGGTTCCAGCCTGGTTCCGCGTTGGGCAGATGAAGGTATGTCGGTGCTTTCTGAGCCCCAAGATCGGATCGAACGACATACACGGCAAATGGCAAAGCTGAACCAGGATGGGGCGCTTTTTCCATTGAAACAATTGCTCGAGCTTCGAGATTATCCTGACCAAGGGAGGGTTGGAGCTTTTTACGCCCAAAGTGTTTCAGTTGTACAGTTCTTGACCTCGCTCAAGGGGCATCAGGTTTTTGCCCAATTCTTGAAGGATGGAATGGCCGGCGGATATGAAAGTGCTCTAAGAACCCATTATGGGGTGCAAGATTGGCGGGAAATGGACCAAGCTTGGCGCGCCAACGCGGTTAACGGCGGTTCTGTGGCCCTTCGTTAGTCTTTGTTATTAAGGAATGGTGGCGGGTGGATTCGCAACTTCTGTTGCCAAGTAAGGATCAATCACCAAAGCTTTTGCGCCCAGTCCAACCAAACCGCCAAATACCAAGGTGGCAATGACTAAATACCTGGCTTTTCCGGGAAATAGGCCCCATAAACCAAGCACGATTTGGCTAACCAAACTAAGTGCAACTAGGCCACCTGTTGCCATAATTGCTTTGGCAAATAGTGGGCCCAAAGGGGCATCCAGTCTTGCTAGCCACCAGAAGCTGATGTCCATCACCTGCAAAACCAGAGGGGCTGGGGCCAAAATAAGTCTGAGCCAAGCCGGGTAGGGAAGTAGGGCAAAAATTAGGCCTGTCATCCCGTATAGAACTGCAAAGGCCAGAAGGTGGACATGGGTTGTAAGGGCCAGCTTGGCAAGAGATTTGCCACCGGCTGCGCCCAAGTCTTCGTCGAGGTAGACCCTTAAATGTTCATACCTTGAAAGCGGGTAGGAGGAGACGGATTTACCTGGGCCATGGCATCGGACGCATCGTTCTTCCAAGATTGTTTTTATGCGGGCGGTCAATTTGCCGTTTTCAAACTGAAGGGTATCACAGAAGCATATTTCCTTTGGGTCTAACGCTTTGTCGGGAGGAGTTCCATCAATTCTTTTTAGAGCTGTTACTTCCTGAACAAAAGAAGAACGCATTTTTGAATATTGATCAACTATATCTTGGGGCGAATAGTAGGTGTCATTTGTGTAATTTATTTCGGGAAAACCAGCTTCAATCCAAGCGATAAGGGATTTCCGCTCAATTTCCAGCCATGTGGTGGCGAAATATTCCATTTTGGTTTTCAAATCCGGGCTGGTGACCTGGTAGCCTGCCTCACCAAGCTGGGCAATCATTTCGACGGCGCCGGTTTTGATCGCCCCGGGATTTTTCTTTTTGTTGAATGCGGCAGCCATACTGCCTGATCCATTGAATGGAAGGCTATCTGGGGCTTTCAAAAGTCGGAGCAGTTGGCTTGATTTTTCAGATCCATGATAAACCCGGATTACATCTTCGGGGCCAGGCAATGGGTTGCCGGGCGATGCCTCCTGAAAGTGCAGGTTCACCAAGGCGCTAATGTATCCAACACCAACGCTGCAGAGGAAAGCTGCGGCAATCAGCCTAAGGGGAAGGTCCCAACTAAAATTGGTTTGCTTGGTGGGGTTTTCCATAATAATCATTCCTTCATGCGGCTTTTGAGGGCTGATAGTATTGCTATTTCCGCATCGTCCAAAATCATTTCCAGCCTGCATCCTGCTGCAGCCTTATGGCCACCGCCACCAAAGTCTTCAGCAACCTGACCCACATCAACATCGCCCGAGCTTCTCAGGCTTACACGGATTTTTCCGGGTGACTCTTCAAAAAGGGCGATAGCTGCTTTGACACCGGAAATTTGACGTGGAAGGTCACTAAGGCCTTCACTATCAGCCATGGAGCATCCGGCCTCTTTAAAGTCTCGGGTCCCTAATTTCAGTGATCCAATTTTGCCATTGCTATGTAAGCGCAGAGATGAAAGGGCTAGTCCCTTCAAATGCATTCTTTCAAGTGGTTCCTGTTGATGAAGTTCACGGTAAATGGAAGTCGGGTCTGCTCCAACGGTCACCAATTCTGAAGCAATTTGGAAAGTGCCCGATGTGACATTGGAGTGACGAAACCATCCGGTATCAAAAGCCAATGCGGTAAACAGTGAGGTAGCCGCGGAGTGGCATGGTGTGATTTTATTATGTTTGAAATAGTCTAAAACCATTGCTGCAGTGGCTTCAGCGGCAGTATTCACAATTGCCGGACCCCCCAAATCGTCTTGGGTACGGTGGTGATCAATTATCACTCTGGGGATTGGATTTTGCTTCAGCCAGTTGGCTCCGACTCCCAACTGGTTCCAAGTTCCGGTATCCAAAACCAACAGTGCATCTGTTTCAGTTGGGATTGGATCAAGCTGTATATTCAGGGGAATATGGCCTGAAAGTAAAAACATGTATTGGGCAGGGCATGGGCCAACCAAGGCAACTTTTGCTGATTTGCCAAGTTTTTCTAAGAGTATGGCCATAGCCAACGAAGAGCCGATTGCATCTCCATCTGGTTTTTCGTGGGTCAATAACACCAGTTTGCTGGCTTTCACAAGCAATTGGTCTAACGGTTTGAAATCAACTGGCATAAACATTCCGAGGTTTTTTCTCGATTAGATGCGTTTGGCGGGAATTCATCTTAACGGCAAGTTTGATGACTATTCAACCTTGGGAATTAAAAAGCGCCGCGGTCGGACCCGCGGCGCAAAAGGGCAAATTGGATTTCCCTTAAGCCTTTTTAGAAGGGACTGTCAGGACTTTCTCCTGTCCCGTAGAGCAAATCCCACGGGGTTGGGCAGATGGAGTCCGGGCTGCAGGTTTCACCAAAGTACGCCCTAGAACTTCCAAAAAGGAAAACCATTTCGGACTTAAAGCTACCGCAAGCCATGCTGAAATGGCTTCCGTAACACCCTTTAGGGCCTTTGGAAGCAATGTGTTTCTCCCACCAACTATCGCCGCAGGAGGCACAATTTTTAGATTGTGACCGTGTGCCACAGGATGAGCACTTTTTATTTGAGGCGGCATTTGAACGATCTGCCGTCAAATTTGGGTTAGTGCTTGAAAATCCATCCTGCCCTGGAACAATTCCAGCCGAAGGGACAAATGCGAGGTAGGGAGGAGGCATAATCACTTGCTGGTGAAAATGAACAGCGGGGCCATAAAGTGAGGTTGGATAGCCAACATCTCTGGATGGACCGGTGGCAGAGGCGTAATACGAGGGGGTTTGGGGTGGTGGAACATGCCAGCGCTGGGTTTCCTTACCGCCGGGATAGGCTTGGCTTGGATACAGGGGATACTGCGCGTTGGCAAAATTAAGAAAAGCCAACCATCCCACGACCGCAATCATTGCGTGACGCACGGACAGTACTCCAGGTTGCATTTCGAGGGTGCAGAGTAGAAATCGGAAAACTAAGGTTCGGCAGTTAGGTGCCAAAGGCAAAAAAACAGGAAACTCTGCAGATAGGCCTAAACTGTGACGGCTGGTTTTCGTATTCGACTTGGGATGGCGAGCCGGTTTTGGTAAACCGATCTAAATGGGCAGATTGCAGCGCCAAGCCCAAGGCGCGCAGGGCTGACAAGACGCAAGCATGGAAAATTTTATTTCGTCAGGTAGTGGAAATCATCTAAATAAACTCCGGTTCAAGGCTCACCCTTGGCATGGAATACATTTGGGTGACAATGCGCCCAAAATTGTCAATGCATATATAGAAATTGTTCCAACTGATACGGTTAAATATGAATTAGATAAGCAGACTGGCATGCTTATGGTTGATAGGCCTCAAAGGTATTCCAATGTATGTCCATCTCTGTATGGATTACTACCACAGACATTTTGTGGGCCCAGGGTGGCTGAATATTGCATGAAGCAAACGGGTTTAACTAACATCGAGGGAGATAAAGATCCGCTGGATATTTGTGTTTTTTCAGAGAAAACCATCACGCATGGTGATTTGTTAATGCGCGCAAGACCAATTGGTGGTTTGCGCCTTCTTGATGGTGAAGAAGCGGATGACAAGATTGTTGCGGTGATGGCAAATGATTCAGCATTTGGGCACTGGCAGGATATTGGTGATATTCCCCGTGAGCTTCTGGAACGGCTTCAGCATTATTTCCTTACCTACAAAGACGCTCCTGGGGCCCAAACCCAAAGGTGCAGACACGGTGCAGCCTATGGCCGTGAAGAAGCCTATGAAGTGATTTGCTGCAGTCAGGAAGACTACGTTGAGTATTTTCAAAAGTTAACCGGCTCGGTTTTTGGCTGATCCGGCCCAAGTTTACCAACACCTCAACAGCCCCTCCGTTAGGAAAAAACGGAGGGGCTTTCCTATCTTCCCTGTTTGGCCTCAAGGGAAAGTTGGGTTCAACCGATACCATCCTCATGCGTGAGCCTGCATGCTGAGGTGTGCGCATTGGATCGGCGGGAGGCGTTCATGTTAATTTCAAGCGCATTCATTTGGATAGCAACCGTTTTGGCCCAGGTTCAGCCCGGACCGGTCGGCGAAGAAAAACACCTGTCCAAACCCAAATTCTTGATTCCTGTTTCCCTTCAGCCTGACAAAGTTGCTGAGCTTCAGGGGGTTTTGTTGTATGTGTCCACGACGCGTGGAAAATCATGGGATTTGCATGGAAGGATAAGGCCGGGGGAAGAAGGTTTCCATTACCTGGCTAAATCAGATGGTGTTTATTGGTTCACGGTTGCGGTTTTGGACAAAAAGGGAAACCAGGAGCCTAGGGACATTTATCAGTCCGATGATCGCCTCAAGATAGTAGTTGATACCATTCGACCTGAAATCAAATTGACTGCCGAGAGGCAAGGTTCCGCCATTCAGGTTCAGTGGACAGTTCGCGAGGAAAATCCTGATTTGGCCACAATGAAATTGGAAGCAAGAATTCCTGGAGGAGACGCGTGGTTGCCTGTGCAAATTAGACCCTCACTGACGGGCTCTGGGACTTTGCAGGTGCCCCAAATGGGACCGGTGGAAATGCGGATGTCCATTTCGGATAGAGCTGGCAATTTGGGAACTGGCGAAGCGCAACTTGGATTTGGTGGTCAAAATGGTCTTTCAGCACCAGGCAATTCGCCCGCAAATTCAACAGCTTCGGTTTCGCGTCCTGCGGGAGAACCTGCTTCAGTGGGCGGGCCTTTGGTCCCTGTTGGTGGGCCAAATTTGTCTAATCTGCCTCCACCCAGCATTCCGGCATTACCACCGGTTTCTCCCCCTCCAGTTCCCGGAGGAGCGGCTTTGGTTGAAATTCCAGCACCAGCTCCAGTCCCATCCCCATCCATTCCCTTGCCAAGTCTGGCTGGTCCATCGGCCGCTCCTTATGCAGGGCCTGCCTCAATTTCTGGAATAGTTGGGGGTGGCTTGCCCCAGCCTGCAGCACCCGTTGCCCATGAGCCACCGATGGTATCGAGTTCACCAGTGGTAGGGGGCCCTGGAATGGTAGCCCAGGAACAATCGGTTTTGGCGTCCTCGAATCCTTACCCGCCTTCTGGTTCACCCACACTTGGGGGAGGTTCGCGTTTAGGGTCGGCAAAGAATATTCAGGTGGTAAACCGGCGTCAGGTTCGCCTTGAGTACGAAGTCACCAAGTCTGGTTCTTCGGGAATTGGATCTGCAGAAGTCTATGTGACATTGGATGAAGGACTCAACTGGGCATTGGCCGCTACAGAACCGGTAACTCTTTCACCTGCAGATGCTGCAGGAGTTGGACCCCAAAGGATGGGGGTCATGTTGCCTCTAACCCAAGAGGGAATAGTCCATGGTTTCACTTTGGTGGTAAAGAGCAAGGCTGGCCTTGGTCGCCCGGCACCACAACGAGGTGAACCACCACAAATCCGCGTTGAATTGGATGCCACCCCCCCAGACGCAAGTCTTCTGAATGTGGCTGCTGATCCTAACCGCAAAGAGGCCTTG
>CAIWHS010000068.1 GCA_903912515.1 uncultured Planctomycetaceae bacterium | reverse complement strand
CTAGCAAGTAGATCCGGGGGTGAGACGCAAATCGTGGAGTGATGGAAGGTTTGGATCCAGCAATAAGCCTGATTTCTCACCCCAGCAACTCACTTAGTACCTTGCCATGGACATCGGTCAGCCTGCGGTTGGTGCCGTTGTGCAGCTTGGTGAGCTTCTCGTGGTCGATCCCCAACAAATGCAACAGGGTGGCGTGCAGGTCGTGGATGGAGGTTTTGTTCTCGGCGGCCTGGTAGGAGAAGTCGTCGCTGGCCCCAAGGGTGGTGCCACCCTTCACGCCTGCCCCGGCCATCCACGCCACACTGGTACCACCGTTGTGGTCGCGCCCAACACTACCCTGGGTGAACGGCATGCGGCCGAACTCGGTGGTCCAGAGCACCAGCGTGTCCGCCAGCAGGCCCCGGGCGGCAAGGTCGTCGAGCAGCGCGGCGGCGGGCTGGTCCACCTGCTTGCAGATCGGGGGCAACTCTTTCGGGATGTCGGTGTGGTTGTCCCAATTGTTACTCGGCCCACCCGCCCCGCTCCAGACCTGCACAAAACGGGTGCCCCGCTCCACCAGACGCCGGGCCAGCACGCAATTGCGGGCGAATGCCCCTTCCGGGCCCGCCCGGTTGGCACCGTAATTTTCCAGCGTTTGGGCAGTTTCGCGCTTCAGGTCAAACGCCTCGGGCGCGCTCGACTGCATGCGGCCTGCCATCTCGTACATCTGCAAACGGGCTTCCAGCCGGCTGTCGCCCGGTTGCGCTTCCGCAAAACGCCGGTTGGCAGCTTGCAACAGGTTCATCCCCTCGCGGGATGCTTCCACTGTGGCAAAAGGCGCGCGCGCGTCCGCCCTCAGGTCGGCAATAGGCACGGGGGCTTCCGGATTGATAACCGTGCCTTGGTGCGTGGCGGGCAAAAAACCTGCCGAGAAATTGCCCATGCCGTTGTAAGGCAAACCACGCGCATCCGGCAGCACGACAAAGGTGGGCAAATTGTCAGTCAGTCGGCCCAGCGCATAGCCGATCCATGAGCCAGCGCAGGGAAATCCGGGCAACTGGAAACCAGTGTTGGCCAAGTAGCTGGCAGGCCCGTGCACATTGCTGCGCGAGGCCATGGCCATGAGAAAGGCCAAGCTATCCACCTTCTTGGCCAGATGGGGCAGCCGGTCAGTCACCCACCGGCCGCATTGCCCATGCTGTTTCCACGGAAAAGGCGATTTCATCATGGGGCCGGGCACACTGGTCGCGGCGGCCTTCAGGCCAAGATCAACCTTTTGGTCGTGGCGTTTGATCAGCTCAGGCTTGTAGTCGAAGGTGTCCATCTGGCTGACACCGCCATTCATGAACAGTTGAATGACACGCTTGGCCTTGGGGGCATGATGCGGTTGCATGGCCGCGCCGGTATCAGCCCGTAACAAGTCCCCCAGGGCAAGCAGCCCAAAGCCACCAGCAGCTTGGAGCGCCTGACGGCGTTGCAGCAACAAGTGGTGGTCAATCCACATAGAGAAACTCGCTCATGTTCATCAGAACCCGGCACAAGCTGGCCAAGCCATGTTTCTGGGCATAGGCGGTCCACTCGGCAGACTCTTGGGCAGTCGGGCCCCGCAGCAGCAGCAGGTTGCAGGCGGCTGCCACCGAGTTGGCATCGCCGGGGGCCATTTTTTTGGCACGCTCAGCCAAATGCTCAGCGCTTTTTAACATCAGGCCGTTGTTCCACAGGGCCAGGGCCTGAAGCGGGCTTGCCGACTCTGTCCGCGTGGGCGATGACTGCGATGCATCAGGGCAATCCAGTGCCTCAAGGAACGGGTCAGGTCGGGTGCGAAACAAAAAGCGATAAAGACTGCGGCGATTAGCGCCCGGGCCATCGGGATTAAAACCAAGGTAGTCAGCGGTGGGCGTGACATGCACACCCGCCGATTCGAGGTAATGCTTGATAGGCGGGCCATACAGCGTGGTGTCGAGCCGGCCAGTGGCATGCAATACCGTGTCGCGGACCGCCTCGGCCTCCAGCCGCTTGCGGTTGGCTCGCCAGAGCAGGCGGTTGTCAGCGTCTTTACTGGCCGAGCCAGCCTGGTGTGTGCAAGCCTGGCGGTAGGTCTCGCTGGTAAGCAGCAGGTGGCGCAACTCTTTTAGCGAACCCTGATGATCACGCAACCAGGTGGCAAGATAGTCGAGCAACTCAGGGTGGGAGGGGGCTCCACCCATCACGCCAAAATCATTGGGTGTGGCGACAAGCCCTGTGCCAAAGTGCTGCTGCCAGACACGGTTGGCCATGACCCGCCACAAAAGGCCATTGTGCGGGTGGGTTAGCCAGCGGGCAAACGCAGCCCTGCGCTCACCCTCGGGCAGGCCTTTGGTTTCGCCAAAACGCGCCTGCCCTACAGCCAAGGCTTTTAGGGTTCCCGGTTCGGCAGCGTCGCCCGGTTTGCGAATATCGCCCCGCTTCAGCACATGGACAGTGCGTCCCATAGGGGCGGGCTTGAAACTGCCATCAGCGGTGAACTGGCTGGTTCCGCAATAAACTTTCTGGGGTGGAGGTAGCCGAGACAGCTCGTCTTCCATTCCCCGGGCAAGCACCCAACGCGCCAGGTAGGCCTGCTGGGGGAGGGTTCTTTGGGTGGACGGGCGGTTGAGAATCTCCACCACCTCAGCAGGTAATGGGCTGCCCGCACCGGTGGCAGGCTGGTCCATGCCTGTGACCGCCAACCGCATTCGACCGATCAGATGCGCGCCGCCGTGGAGCTGGTCGAGTTCCACCACCAACTCTTGCCCCGACTTCCAGTAAACCGGGGTTTTGAGAGTGAACACCGCCTGGTGCGGCTTGCCAACTTGAGGGTGAATGCCCCACGCGGTGGCGGGGTCGTTATCAATAGCCCTGGGAATGGCCCAACCGGCTTGGTCGAAGTCGGCCCGTGCGGAGGCGATAGCAAGAGTCTGGCCACTGGCCCGAAAACGGATTTCCGACAAATGCAGGTTGCCATTGTCGCAGCGCCCAGGGCCGTTCATGGGCAAGGTGTCATCGGGCAGCACCTCCAGCCGAATGGCAGTGATTTTGCCAGCAGGAACAGCCAAACGCACCGTGGTGGTATCTTTTTCCGGCCTTTTGCCCAGCGCCAAGATAGAGCGGTCGATCAGCACGCGCATCGACGCCCCTTGCGCGCTGGTCACCCCCACCGGATCAGGAATGAGCCAATTCTTTTCCATCTCACCATGGCGCGTCTGTACCTCTTGCACCAACCGGCCGCCCTCAGCATGGGCGAGGGCCGCCTGGTCAGAAAGCGCCCGGATTGTGGCAAGCTGACCAGCCAATGCCTTGCGCTTCGCGGCAACCGCAGGATCGGGCTCGTAAGAGCGCTCGGCTTTGTCTGTGCCAGCGAAGACGGCCTGCAGCGCGTAATAGTCTTCCTGAGGGATGGGATCAAACTTGTGATCATGGCAGCGGGCGCAGCCAACGGTGAGACCCAAAAAGACCGTTCCCACCGAGCTAACGATGTCGTCGCGATCCAGATACTGAGCGGCGATGCGGTCGATGGCGTCCTCGCGGATGTCCCGTAGCCCGCTTTCATCCCATGGCCCCGCAGCAAGAAAACCAGTAGCCTCTATCGCCTCGGAAGAACCAGGAAAAAGCATGTCGCCAGCGATTTGCTCCTGCACAAAACGACTGTACGGTTTGTCGGCGTTGAACGAGCGGATGAGATAGTCGCGGTAGGGCCAGGCATTGGGGCGGGCCCGGTCTTGGTCTTGGCCATGGGAGTCTGCGTAGTGGGCCAAAGCCAACCAACTTTGGGCCATCCGCTCACCATAGTGCGGGCTGGCCAGTAGCCGCCTGATCTGACGCTCGTACGCATCCGGTGATTTGTCAGCGGTAAAATTGGCCAGCTCATCAAGCGTGGGTGGCAGGCCTGTCAGGTCGAAACTCAAGCGCCGCAAGAGCTTGCGTCGGTCGGTTTCAACAGTTGGCGCAAGCCCTTCCTTGGCCAGCCGGGCCCGGATGAAGGCATCGACAGGGTGGGAAGCCCCGGTCAGTTGGGGAACTGGTGGCTTCACCAATGTGGCTAGCGACCACCAAGGGGAGGCTGCAGTACGCGGAGCCTCATCAGCCTTGGCGGGCGTGGCCAAGGCCAAGACGCAGAGAAATCCGCAGATTGCAAGCCGTTGGCGCGCCATGGTGTGATTCATTGTGCTTCCAAAGAAGCGGGGTGGGATGCTTTCATCGTCTGTTGCCAGCAGG
>CAIWHS010000067.1 GCA_903912515.1 uncultured Planctomycetaceae bacterium | reverse complement strand
TCCATCCGTAGGGCACAAGGTCTTGGCGGTAGTCGGTGAGATTGATGGCCACCGGGATGATGATCACGCTGACAAAGCTGGCCAGTCCTGCAAAAGCATAGGGAAGCCATCTCATCGCCAGGCTCCCGGGATGATAACTTTCATTAGACCGGGGTGGAAGGAAGGTGCCCTTCCTGGGCGGGAAGGGCACCCTGCTGAAGCTGATGAGGGTTACCGGCCGCGCAGGCGGGCGATCAGCCGGCTGATCATGCCCGCACGGGCGCGGCGCTGGGCGGTTTCATCGACCGGGGTTTGGATCACACTGGTCGGGGGGGTAGCGGGGCCGGGCTCGGGCTGGACCACCAGCCGTGGCACCTCTGCATTCCCAGTTCGGATCACCGGTGCGGGCACCGCCGCCGTTGTGGTCGGCACAAATTTGTAAATCCCTTTGCCCTCTGCGCTGACAATCGTGAGATAGGCTTCGCCCGCCTCATCCTCGCCAAAGGTGATCACAGGCAGCATCGGACTGGCAATGGCGTAGTTGCCTTTCACCTTTCCAGTCTGCTGGTCATAATCCAAGGCCCACACTTTGCCTGAGACATAGTCGGCATACAGGTATTTGCCCACCAGTTCTGGAATTGCCTTGCCACGGTACACAAATCCTCCCGTGATCGATTTACCCACCTGATGGTCATATTCCCAAATCGGGTCAATCAAGGGTGTTACCGGAGGTTGGCGCTTGCTGTTGCCAAAGGGTTGGTTCGCCTCGCGCAGGTTCCAGCCGTAATTGCCACCCTTGGTGATCACATTGATCTCTTCCCACAGGTTCTGGCCCACATCAGCGCAAAACAGAACACCAGTCTTGCTATCGAACGCGATGCGCCACGGGTTACGCAGGCCCAAGGCCCAAATCTCTCCCTTGGCTCCTTCGCGGCCGACAAACGGGTTATCTTTGGGTATCGCGTAGTTCAGTCCCGAATCCTTGCGATCCACATCCAGGCGCAAAATCTTTCCCAATACAGTGTCCAGCCGTTGACCAGCTTCGAACGGGTCGTTGGCGGCACCACCGTCACCTAGAGCGACATACAGCTTGCCATCAGGGCCGAAGGCAATCGTGCCACCGTTGTGGTTCCAGAAGGGCTGCGCAATCTCCATCAGCACCTCCTCACTCTTCAAGTCTGCCAAGTCCTTGCTGCCGGCCTTTAGCTTGAAGCGCGAGACAATCGACTTTCGCGGCATCTCGCGGTTGGTGAAATAGCAGAAAAACTCGCCGTTTTCACGGAAGCGTGGGTGGAAGGCCAACCCCAGAAAGCCTTCCTCGTTTTCCTTGTCGCTGTAGCGCACCCGGCTGGTCAGATCGAGAAACACCTTGCTTTCGCCACTTCCAGACTGCGGTACGGTGTGAATCACGCCGTGCTGGTCAGCCATAAACAGCCTGCCAGAGCCATCGCCAGCGTGGGTGATTATGATCGGACGCAGCGGGTTGGGTTTGTCTTGGTCATCCACCGGCTTGTAACCAGACCATTTGACACCGGAATACACGGTTTCAAGCTTCACGGGCAGGTTGCCGTCAATTGGCTGGCGGGGGTTGCCGCGCGCGTCCACTTCGCGAATCTTGATGTTGCGAAAGGCTACCTCGTCGCCATGGTCTTGCAGGCATATGTGGCCCTTGGCGGCTTTGGCAAAGCCTTCGAGCTTGGCGAACTTGCTCTTGGCAAGGCGCTCGTTCCAGTTCTTGTCGCCAATCTTGCAGGTCCAATAATGGCTTCCATTGACAAACAATTCAGCGCGGTCTTCGCACACCAGCAGCCTGAACTGGTTCCACTGGCCAGCTTGACGGGTGGTGTCTAACGGCTTTTGCGTGAACGGGTTGTTGCCGGTCGAATAAAGCTGGTACAGCCAGCCCGCTTTTTGCGGGTCGTGCCCGTCCACATTGTCTTGGATCTGCACTTCGGGTCCGGTATGCCAAGGTTGGGCGGCATCCTCGGTTACTTTGAACATCAGGCCGCTGTTGCCACCTTTGGCAACCTTGAATTCAAGCAACAGCTCAAAGTTCCCAAATTGGTCCTTGGTGATGATGTCGCCGGCGCCTTTTTCCGAGCGTACCAACTCCCCGTTAGTCACCTTCCATTGAGGGCTGAGGGTGTCTTTCTTAAAATTGCGAAAGGCACTGGCTGATTTGCCGTCAAATAGCAACTTCCAGCCGGCTTTCTCCTCCGCCAAGCTAATCGTGTTTTCCCCAGCAATCACCCCACCACCTGCCGCCAGCAAGCAGCCTGAGGCAAAAATTCCCAAAATTCGTTGCATGTGCTGTACTCCTTACCAAAAAAACACCCGGCCTTCACACATGATAGCAGCGGATTCCAGCATTGTTTTGCCGCTTGTTCATGAGTCCCGGTCCGGTTAAACTCATGCACCCACCCCACGGAGCCTCTCTCCCATGCCCGCAGCGCAGTTTTCTTCGTTAGTTCTGGCCCTTGCGATTGCAGCCATTCAGGCCATGCCGGTTAGTGCCCAATCTGCTGGTGCCCGTTCGCGCTTTGTGGCAGATGCTGCGCCTTTTTTGAAAAGTTACTGCCTCCGCTGCCACAGCACCGACAAGCATGAGGGCGAGTTCGACCTGGAGCGTCTGGCCGCCGCCGAGAAAGTGGGCCTGGATGCATCCGCCTGGAGGCGGGTCGCCGAGCAGCTAGACACCAACGAGATGCCACCCGCAAGCTCGAAGCAACCCGACAAAAAGGCGAAGGAACAATTTCGCGCCTGGGTGGGCAATCTTCTCGATGATCTGGCCCGTGAGCGTGCCGGTGACCCGGGCCGTGTGATTCTTCGCCGCCTTGACAATGCCAGCTACACCTACACCCTGAAAGATCTATTGGGAGTCGACCTCAAACCCGCCAAGCAGTTTCCCGCAGATGGGGCTGCTGGCGAAGGCTTTACCAATGCTGGCGGGGCGCTGGCAATGTCCCCCGCCCTCATCGACCGCTACCTCGATGCTGCAGGTGAAATCGCCAAACATGCTGTGCTCCTTCCTGATGGCATTCGCTTTTCGCCCTCTACCATGCGCCAAGACTGGGCAAATGAAATTCTGGCCCGCATCCGCGCTATGTATGCGCGCCACTCTTCTTCCGAGGGGGCAAGCCAAGTCAATTTGCAAGGCATTGTGTTTCAAACCAATGACGGTGGCCGCCTGCCCCTGAAAAACTACCTCCAACTGCTGGTGCAATATCGGGACAAGGCAAAAGCAGCTCCCGCTAATCTGCAAGAAATGGCCAAAAATGCCGGCCTTAATCCCCGCTATGCCAAGGCGCTGCTCGATGCGCTCGATGCAAGCCAACCTTCTTGGCTGCTCGATCAGGTTCGCCCGGTCTGGAAATCGGGTGAGCCAAACACTGCTGATAAACTAGCCGCAAGCATCATCCCCTGGCAGCAGGCGCTCACCCGCTTCCAAAGCGTGGGCCACATGAAACCCTGGATGGTGCCGCCCCAGTTCACAACTCTCAAATCCGATAACGCCGTAACCAATAACGAAAACACCGCCAGTTGGCGCACCATGCCAACCACAGGTGGTTTTCTAGCTACTGCCGCAAGCCAAGACCTGCGTGTGGAAATCCCCACCGCGCCGGTGGGTGTTGGCCAAACGCTCTTCCTTTCGGTGGGCGATGCTGGTGACGGCCCCGAAGGCGATTTGACAGTCTGGAGCAATCCTCGCCTCACCCTGCCCGGGCAAAAGCCCATACCACTTGGCGACCTGCGTGCCTTGGTGGAGGAGCGACTTGCCCGTCGTGAAAAACTGCTGGCCCTAACCACCAATGCCCTTGCCGCTGCGGAAGAGGCCCTAAGCAGCAGGTCAGAGCCCAATTCCGCGGAGCTTGCAAAAAAACACGGTTTAGATGAGCCATCACTCAAGGCATGGTTCGGGTTTTTGGGCCTGACCTCGGGCTCCAGTCCCGCCTTGAAATACCTCACCAACAAAACCACCCACGGGGGTGGCCATGCCTTCGTGAACGGCTGGTCAACAGGTGATCTGCCCAGTTTGGCCACTAACTCTTCTGCACAAACCGTACGCATTCCAGGCGTGCTAAAAGCCCACGGCGTGGTGGTTCATCCCACACCCGACCGTGCCGTTTGCGTTAGTTGGAAAAGTCCGGTCAATGGCCCACTCACCATCACCGGGGCAGTCAAGCATGCCCACCCAGAGTGTGGCAACGGTGTTTCTTGGTCGCTCGATGTGCTTCGGGGCGGCTCACGCCAACGCCTCGTGGGTGGCATCGCTCATGGTGGCAACCCCCAAGCCATTGGCCCGGTCGACCAACTGCCCATCCGTCAGGGAGATTTGCTCACGCTGGCTATTGGCCCTCGCGATGGCGATCATTCTTGCGACCTTACCGATCTCGAACTCAATATCGCTGGCCCTGATGGCAAAAAATGGAGCCTGGCGGGTGATGTGGCCGACACCATCCACGCTGGTAACCCCCATGCAGACAAATTGGGCAACCCGAATGTCTGGCATTTTCATTCCGAACCGGTGAGCCCGGGTGCCGATGGCGGGTTACAAATTCCCGGTGGTTCAATTTTGGCCAAGTGGCAAACCAGTGGAAATGCCGCCGAGCGCAAAAAGTTGGCAGCAGATCTTGCCAGCTTGCTCACAGGCAAGCCCCCCGCCGATGCCAAAAACCCCGATGCGCAACTTTTTGCCCGCATGACCGCCTTGGCAGGCCCGCTGGTGAGTGCTGCTCCGCCTGTGTCCGTCGATCCTTCCCGGCTCTCGGCAAGCGTTTGGGGTATCGACCCCGCGCTGATGGAAAAAGGCCGTCTGGCCATTCAGGCACCTGGCCAAGTATCGGTACGAATCCCCTCCGAGTTGGGTCAGGGCTTGGTCTTTGAAGCCTCTGTCGCTCTTCAGCCTGAACAAGGGGCCAGTGGCAGCGCCCAGGCCAGGGTTGCTGTCAACGACAAATCGCCCCTGGGCGGTGCCAGACCCGACAGCCCGGTGCTGGTAAAGCCAGGCACCGCCAAGGCGAAAAGCGTGGAGGAAGGCATGGCTGCTTTCCGCGACCTGTTCCCGGCCGCTTTGGCTTACACCAAAATCGTGCCGGTCGACGAGGTGGTCACCCTCGAATTATTCCACCGCGAAGATGAGCCCCTTTGCCGGCTGATGCTCACCCCCGAGGAGAAGGAAGAGCTCGATAGCCTCTGGCGCCAACTGCACTTTGTCATAAGGGACAAGCTCACGCTGGTCGATGCTTACAACCAATTGATGGAATACGCTACCCAAGACAGTAACCCCAAGCTGTTCGAGCATCTGCGTAAGCCCATCAACGAAGCCGCTGCCGCCTTCCGTCAGGAACAGAAAAACGCTGAGCAGGCCCACCTTCGGTCGGTTCTATTACTGGCTGATAAGGCGTATCGTCGGCCGCTGACGCAGGATGAAAAGGCTGCATTTGCCGATCTGGTTGCCAAGCTGAAATCCTCAGGCATGGAGCCCGAACAGGCCCTTCGAATGGTGCTGGTGCGGGTCTTTGCCTCGCCTCACTTCATCTACCGGTTGGAAAGGGCCCCGTCGGGCGACAAGGCATCCGCCGTCACGCCAGATGAACTCGCGACACGCCTGAGTTATTTTCTCACCTCCAGCCTGCCCGATGACAGGTTGCGCCGGGCCGCGGCGGAGGGCCGGCTGGCACAGCCTGCTGATATCACCCGCGAGGCGACAAGGTTGCTTAAAAATGCCAATGCAGATCGCTTGGCTCGTGAATTCGCCTGCCAATGGCTCCATGTTTACGGTTTTGCCAGCATGGACGAGAAGAGCGAACGCCATTTTCCCACTTTCAATGCCTTGAAGGCCGACATGGAGGAAGAGGTGGTCCGCTTCTTCACCCACCTGTTCCAAAACGATGGCTCCGTGCTCGACATCTTGCAAGGTGACAGGGTCTGGGTGAACGAGGCCATGGCCAAGCACTACGGCATTCCGGGTGTTCAGGGTGCTGACTGGCGCATGATCGAAAGCGCCCATCGTTATGGTCGCGGCGGCATCCTGACCATGGCGGCCACGCTGGCAAAGCAATCAGGGGCCTCTAGAACCAGCCCCATTTTGCGGGGCAACTGGGTTAGCGAGGCCCTATTGGGTGAACGCCTTCCCCGGCCTCCCAAAGATGTGCCCCGCCTTCCCGAAGATGAAGCCGCAACCGAGGGCAAAACCGTCCGTGAATTGGTGCAAATGCACTCAAGCGATCCCCGCTGTGCTGGTTGCCATGTTCGCATCGACCCGTTTGGATTTTCTTTGGAAGGTTTCGATGCCATAGGCCGTGCCCGATCCAAAGACTTGGCCGAGCGTCCCATCGACACCAAAACCAAAACCCGAGACGGGGTCGAACTCGAAGGGTCCGAGGGCTTGGAAAAATACCTGGCAGTTGATCGCCGGGCCGCATTCATCCACCAGTTTTGTAAAAAACTGCTGGGTTATGCTTTGGGCCGCGAGGTTCAGGTGGCCGATGAGCCAACCTTGGCAGCCATGAAAAAGGCCCTCGAAGAAAATGGCCACAAATTTTCCGCCGCCTTGAAAGTGGTGGTGGAAAGCCCGCAATTCCGCACCATCCGTGGTGCGGCTGCGCTGGACAATCCCTAAAAATTCTGTTTTTTGGCGACAAAAGTCTTTTTCAAGTGAATAATGGTCTGTAGGTCAACACGAGGGGCATAAAATGGCGCGACAAATCTTGAGCGGTATCAAAAAGAGCCAAGTCCATCGCCGTACTTTTTTGCGCGGTTTAGGCGTCAGCATGGCACTGCCATGGATGGAGTCTTTCCCGGTTTGGGGCCTCGACGACAAACCCGCCTCAAGCGGTAGTAGCGACAAAGCCAAGGCTGCCCCTCTCAGGTTTGCCGCTCTTTTTTCAGGCAACGGCTTCCACAGTCGCGAATGGTGGGCCAAGGGTGAAGGCAAAACCATGGAGCTGGGCAAAGTGCTCGAGCCCCTTGCCCCGCACCGCGAAAAGCTTCTCTTCGTTCGCGGCCTGTTCAACGCCGAGGCGTTGAAGGGCAACATCCACAGCTCGCAAACTGGCAATCTGTTATCGGGTGCACCGCTGGCATCCGGCGGTGAAATCCGTTCGGGCACCAGCATCGACCAAATTCTGGCCCAAAGGCATGGTGCCGATACCAAGGTGCCAAGTCTGGTGCTAGGTTGCGAATCGGCCAACCCCGCTGTGCACAAGAACTATTCCATGCTTTACAGCTCCCACATTTCGTGGAGCTCTCCAACAACCCCCACACCGCTGGAACTCTACCCCGCTCTCGCCTTCGACCGCCTGTTCAAGGACGATGTCGAAAAAGGCCAGGAAAGCGTGCTCGATGCCGTCCGTCAGGATGCCAGCGACTTCCGCAAAAACCTGGGCTCAAGCGATCAGCGCAAGCTCGATGAATACCTCGAAAGCGTGCGTGAGGTCGAGCGCCGCATCAGCCGTGCCGGCAAGCGCGGCGAGCTGCAGGGCCAAAAACCCGTCGCTAACCAGCCACCGGCAAAACGCCCCAAAGACGGCATTCCTCAAGACATTGCCGAGCACATGCGACTGATGTGTGACATTGTGGTTTTGGGCTTCCAAACCGATACCACCCGTATCACCACCCTCAAGCTGAATAACGACCATTCGTCGCTCAGGTTTCCCAATCTGGGTGTGGATTACATGATCCATCACCTTCTGTCCCACTCCGACACGGCCGATTGGCTCAAGGTGAACCAGTTCTTCTTGGCCCAGCTTGGCTACATTGCCACCCGCCTGGACGGTATTCGCGAAGGAGATCGCACCGCCCTCGACAATTCGGTATTGCTCTACTGCTCAAGTATGCTCACCGGCGGTCACGATGCCACCAACCTGCCGGTTGTCATGCTGGGAAGTGCCGGCGGCCAAATCAAAACAGGCCGAGTCCTGGATTATGTGAACAAGCCCGAGCGCAAAATGTGTAACCTGTACCTGTCCATCATGGACAAATTTGGCGTGAAGTTGAACGAGTTTGGCGACGCCAAAAGCCGTCTCGTCGAGGTTTGATTCAATAAGGAAAAATAACAAGGAAGGCCTCCGAATTTCGGGGGCCTTTCTTCTTTTGCGGTAGTTTTTTCACTTGGCAAACTCAAAACCAAAAATTTGGCCAATAACAGGCCTCCATGCAGCCCGGACAGGTTCTTTCACCCGGCTCCCGCTTTCTGATAACCTAGCTCCGTTCCATTCGTTCGGAGTTTTATTATCTTGAGGTCATAATATGCTGCTTTGCCTGTTACTCTGCCTTCCGGCCGACCCTAACCCGGTAGCCGCCCAAAAAAATACCCTGCTCGATCGCTACCTGCTAGCGCCCGATGCCAGCTACAAATGGTCCAAGCAATCGGTTGAGGGCAATTTTCTCACCGGTACCACCCATCACCTCAAACTCACCAGCCAGACCTGGCAAGGCCATCGTTGGGATCACGACCTGTTGCTCTTTGTTCCCCCGGGTGCCAAGCCCGGCAAGACCATCGTGCTTCTCAACACCGGCGGTAATCCATCCGGCGGCAATCGCCTGCTGGGTTTGACCATCGCCGCAAGGCTGAAGGCGCCTGTCGCTGTCCTTTTCCAGATTCCCAATCAGCCCCTCTACAACCGCACAGAGGATGCCCTTATTGCCGAAACCTTCGTCCGCTACCTCGAGGCTGATGGCAAAGACATTTCATGGCCCCTGCTTTTCCCCATGGCCAAGGCCTGCGTGCGTGGCATGGATGCCCTGCAAGATTACACCAAAGATGCATGGAAAGAGAATGCGGTCGAAAAGTTTGTCCTGACCGGGGCCAGCAAACGCGGCTGGACCACCTGGCTAACCTCCGCCTTTGACAAACGCATCATTGCCTTCGCCCCCCTGGTTATTGATACCCTGAACATGCAAGACCAGATGAGCCACCAGATGGAAGCCTTTGGCAAACCCAGTGAGCAAATCAAAGACTATGTAGAACGCAAGCTTGTCCCACTGCCGCCTGGCGATGTCGCTAGTGGCCTTTGGAAAGGTGTCGATCCATTCAGTTACTCCGAGCGCTTCAAACAGCCAAAACTCATCGTCAATGGCGCCAATGATCCCTATTGGACAGCCGATGCCCTCAACCTTTACTGGGACAAAATTCCTAGCCCCAAGCATGTGCTCATCGTGCCGAATGCCGGCCACGATCTGCGCGAAAAATCACCCGAAGGCACCCGGTCCATCGACCGCGCCCTTGCAACCCTCACAGTTTTCAGTCGCCGTGCAGCAGCCGGAAAATCCATGCCAAAAATGGAATGGAAGCATTCGGGCGACACCGCACATGCAAACCTTTCCGTCAAGGCAGAGCCCGCACCCTCCAAGGTTACCCTGTGGCAAGTGAACGCACCCCGACAAGACTTCCGCAAGTCTGAATGGAAACCCACCGACCTCAAAGTGGCCGAGGGTTCTGCCGAGGCCAAGGTTTCCAAACCAGCCTCGGGTGCGCTTGCCTTCTACGCCCTTTGCGAGTTCAACGACGACATTGAACCCTACTGTCTGGCAACCCAGGTCAGGGTGCTGGAGGCGGGCAAGTAAAACTATAAATGTTCACAGCCTACGCAGGCGAGTCACCCTTTTTGGGGGCGGCTCGCCTGCGAATTTTTACTATCATTGCTCTAAACCTATCCCAATCCAAACACTCGGGCCAAAATGGCGACTCCAGAAAAAACTACCGGCTCCATCGATACAGTCGATTCTATCGCCACACTGGCCACCGAGGCACGCAACCCCGACTCGTGGCAACTCGATCAGCTCGACGCCTTGGGCATTGCCCGGCTGATGAACCAACACGATGCCACTATCGCCTGCAAGCTAGAAGCCCAACTCCCCGCCATCGCCCTACTGATCAATGCTCTGATTGATCGCATGAAACAAGGCGGGAGGGTCATTTTCACTGGCGCTGGAACCAGCGGCCGTTTGGGGGTTCTCGATGCGGCTGAGTGCGTTCCCACTTTTCAATCACCTCCCGGCCAAATCGTCGGCCTGATAGCCGGGGGCATGGGAGCCATGTTCCGGGCAGTCGAGGGTGCCGAAGATTCCCCAGAACTGGCCGCTCAAGATTTGACCGCTCTGGGATTAGACAAGCGTGATTCTGTGATTGGCATCGCTGCCTCGGGTCGCACTCCCTACGTGCAGGGCAGCCTGACTGAGGCCCGCCGCGTTGGCGCCCTCACCGCCGCAATTGCCTGTGTGCAAAACAGCCGCATAGGTGCGTTAGCTAGCCATGTGATTGAGGTGGTAACCGGGCCAGAGGTACTCATGGGCTCAACGCGCTTGCGTGCCGGCACCGCCACAAAGCTGGTGCTCAACACGATCACCACAAGCACCATGATTTTGCTGGGTAAAACCATGGGCGATCTGATGGTCGACCTGCGAGCCAGTAACGAAAAACTGCGCCTCCGCTCGGTGCGCCTTGTCGCAATGGGCGCCAATGTGGACATGGAAACAGCAGCCAAGGCTCTAGCCCTTGCCAGTGGTGAGGTTAAAACTGCTATTGTTGCTCTTAAAAATAACAGTTCTGCTGTGGATGGCAGGGCTCGGCTACGGGCCGCACAGGGCAGGGTGGCGTGGGCTATCAAGTCCCAGCCAGCAACATTAGCCAAGCCAACCCAATTGGTGGCTATTGGCATCGACGGGGGCGGCACCTCCCTAAAACTTCGTCTCGCCATCCGCGACGGAGATGGCTGGAATCGCCTCCCTCTGTCTTCTGGCCCGCCCGCATTGCCTGCCACCCATGGTTCCGATGGCACAGCCTTCGAATGGCGCAGACGAATTCTCGGTGAATTGGCCCTGATTGGCCTTAACGAATCTGCGGTGGGTGTTGTGGTGGCAGGAACTTCGGGTGCGGGTAGCCCACAGGTGAAACAAGAATTGGCCCGTTATCTGGCAGACTGGTTCCCACATGCAAAAATCGAAATCCTTGCCGATGTCCAATTGCTGGCTCGTGCCGCAGGCGACAAACATGCCCTTTGCCTGGTAGCCGGCACCGGGTCCATTGCTTGGTGGGAACCCAATAACACCACCATCCACCGTGCCGGCGGTTTTGGTCCAGGTATTGGCGATGAAGGTAGTGGTACGTGGCTTGCCGATGAAGCCATACGGGCTGTTTGCATGGCCGATGACGGCCGTGGCCCCGAAACTTCCTTAACCCAAGCCCTGCTCAATGAAACAAAGCAAACCGATGCCCGTGGTTTAGCCGTTTGGCGCCAAAAAGCAGGCCGAACTGCAGCCGGGTTGACCCGTCTGGTTTTGCAGGGAGCCACCACAGGCGATACGGTTGCCCAATCTTTGCGTGCAAAGGGAATCTATCACTTGCGAGCCTTAGCCCAAGTGGTTTTGCGCAAAGGTGGTGGAAACCGCCCTAAAATGCTTGTAGCCGGCGGTGGATTATTCTCAAATGATGATTTTTGGCAGGTTTTTCAAGAATCTTTTCACAATAGCGGGGCCGAAATGCCAGTCTGGACCCGAATCACTCACCCGGTGGACGGGGCCCTTGCCGCTGCTGAGGGATTATTCCTGTAAATCAACTTGGCTAACAGCGAAAGATAGGCAAATTTCATTTGGTGAACGCGACCAACTGATCTAAAATGAATCTTCCTGCCAAAAACGGCTTGCGCCGTTGTTTTCCCGTTTCCTGCCCATGCCAAGGTGATTCGTGGCGCATCCTGAAAACTTAACCTGTGCCTCCGTCAGCCGCAGGGGTTTTGTCGGCACTCTGGCAGCTTTAGGTCTAACCGGTTCTTCCCCTATTCAAGCCGGCGGGCAACCCGTTGCCAAAGCCTGCATCTGGATCAATCTGGTTGGTGGGCCCTCTCAATTAGACACATTCGATCCTAAACCCAACGCCCCGGCTGAAGTGCGTGGTCCTTTCCAATCCATTTCCACCGCCCTGCCCGGCGTTCGCCTCAGCGAACTTTTTCCCAACCTAGCCCATAGATTAAATCAGGTCACTCTCCTTCGCGGTTTGCACCACACCAATCTGCCCACCCACGAGTCCGGTTGGCAAGAGCTCCAAACCGGCTCCTATTCCAATCAATCGTCCATCGCGCCATCGCTGGGGGCCCACCTCGCCACCAAAGGTACCAATGGCCAACCCGGCTGGGTCGTCACGCCTGCCCCAATCAACCCCGATGGGCTTTGCTGGCACAATAATGGCCAATCACCTGGCCACCTCGGTGCAACCCATGCCGCCGTGCCTCTCGAATACCATTCAACTGATTTGGCGAATCGATTTTTGTCAGCGGCTAACGCCGTGCAGTCAGGTGCTCGATTTGTCACAGTTAACACCGCCCTCTCTGTGTTTCATCAGCGCACTTGGGATTGCCATGCCGATGGCGGTTCCCTTAACACCACGGTCGCTCAAACCGGCCAACTAGGCCGCGAACTCGATTATGCCCTTTCCCAACTGCTCGATCATCTCAAAAACACCGGACTAATCAGCCAGACAATTGTCGTCGCCACCGGCGAAATGGGCCGAACCCCGCATATGAATGGCCGAGGTGGCCGCGACCATTGGGCCCGCGCTTGGACCGCCCTTATTGCCGGCGCAGATCTGCCCGCCGGCGCGGTCATCGGCCGAACCGATTCCCTTGGTGGTGAACCACTCGACTCTCCGCTCAGGGCTTCCGGTTTGCACGCCCTGGTTGCCTCCAAACTTGGAATAGCCTGAAAGTGTCCAATAGATCTGTTTCGAACACGCCTTCAAAGTATGGAGACTGAAAATGTCCGATTTGCCAGATGTCCCCGAAGGCGACTTCATTTTCGACGCCACCGAGGAGAACTTCGAGGCCCGGGTTGTCATGTCACCTGTGCCGGTGGTTGTCGATTTTTGGGCCACTTGGTGCCAGCCTTGCAAAATGCTGAAGCCGCTCCTTGAAAAACTCGTCCGCGAGCGCGGCGGCAAAATCGCTCTCGCCCGGGTCGATGTCGACAAACAGCAGCGCATTGCCGCGGCTATGGGCATCAGTTCCATTCCCGATGTGGTCGCCTTTGCCGAGGGCCGCCCGGTAGACCGCTTCACCGGCATCCTTCCCGAGAAAGAGCTTGGCGAATTTCTCGATCGCCTGCTTCCCACCGAGGCCCAAAATCTTGTCGAGCAAGCCCGTGGCATTGAAGAATCAGGCGACCTTGCCACCGCGGAAAAACTCTACCGCCAAGCGCTCGAGGGTGAAGAATTTCTTGATGAGGCCCGCGTTGGTCTCGCTCGCCTGCTATTGGCAAAAGGCGAACATGCCGAGGTGGGCACCCTGCTCGAAATGGTTAACTGCGGTGGTGAGATTGGTGACGAGGCCCTCGCCCTCAAAGCCCGCTCTTGGTTCGCCATCCGCCCGGGAATCAACACCAACATTCAGGAAGCCTCCCAAAAAGTTGCCACAAGCCAAGGCAAGGAGAAGGCCCGCGCTCTCTACGAGTTGGGCTGTTGCCACGCCATGCGTGGCGATTACCCCGCCGCCCTCGAATCATTGGTCACAGCCGGGGAAGACGATGTTACCCTTCTCAACGGCCCGGTGAAGGAAGCGATGGTCCAGGCTTTTCACGCCCTGGGCGACATTCACCCTGTCACAAATGACTACCGTACCCGCCTGATGATGCTGCTCTGCTGATTGGGGGCCAGGCTGCCAACCCTCGCCCTTTCACCCCCACCCTCCAGGGGATATGGCCATGCTCCAGTTGCTATGCGTTTCCTTCTTGGTTCAATCCGGGCAACCCGCCCAGGCAGATCGTGCCAAAGCCTTGTTTGCTCCCGACAACCTCGTTGCCTGGTGCGTTGTCCCGTTCGATGCCAAAAAACGAACACCTCCGCAACGCGTCAAAATGTTGCAAGACGCAGGTGTTCGTAAGCTGGCATGGGATTGGCGCGACGAGCACCTCGCCACCATGGATGACGAATTCGCCCTACTCAAAAATTCTGGCATCGAATTGACAGCCGTCTGGTTTCCCGCTTCACTCATAGGCCCGGGCGAAAAAATACTTCAAGCCGCTGCCAAACATGGCCACAAACCGCAACTTTGGGTTAGTTTGGGCGACCCCGCTCCCGGAAAACCCCAGCCAGACAAGGTGAAGGCCGCCGCTAATACACTGGCACCCATTGTAGTTGCAGGCAACAAGCAAGGCTGCAAGGTTGCCCTCTACAATCATGGCGGGTGGTTTGGTGAACCAGAAAATCAGCTTCAAATCATTGCAGCACTCAAAGAATTAACCAAAATCGACTCCGGAATTGTCTACAACCTGCATCACGGTCACGATCATCTGCCCCGCTTGGCACCCATGCTCAAAACCATGCTGCCACATGTCCTGTGCCTCAACCTCAATGGCATGGATCCTGAAGGCGATAAATTCGGCCGCAAAATTCTGCAAATGAGTCAGGGTGCCAGTGATCTCGACTGCCTGAAGATAATTACCAATTCAGGCTACAAGGGCCCTATCGGCGTTCTCGGCCACACAGATCACGATGCCGAACTAACCCTGCGCGACAACCTAGACGGCCTCGCATGGCTTACCAAAAAATTGGTGGGCCAAGAACCTGGCCCTGCCCCCACTCCCAGAACACCCGTTCCAACCCGCATTGAACCCCGGCCACCCACCCCGGCCGGGGACTTGGGCTGGCTGGCCGAAGGCAAGCCAGAATACCGCACCGCTCCCCTTACTGCAGAAGTGCGGGCTAAGTTGGGCGATGCCGCCGAATTTCGTGTCCTTTTAGCCTGCGACAATAAAAACAGCCCAACCCATTGGGAACTTTTTACCTCCCCGGGCAAAGGCACACTTTCAGTCTTCATGCCCGGCCGCAAACCAGATCATCTACACTCTGAAAAGGTGATTGCAGATGGTGGCGAGCACACGGTCGGGCTCGTTATCGCTGAAGCCGAGGTTCAACTTTGGGTCGATGGCACTCGGGTCGCCCAAGCCCCTGCCAAGGGCATGGGGCTCAATCCACTGGAAGGAAATCTCGGCATCGGCCGCCTGGCCGAAGGTGGCCTCGCTACCGGAGGGGCCGTGCGTTGGGCCCGCATCAGAAAAGGCGTTTATCCTCCCCACCAAGCTTCCACCGTGCCACTTGCCGAGCCCAACACCATCGGCCTTTGGGAATTTTCCAAGCCAACCACCAATGGCGTCTATGCCGATTCCTCCAAACTGGGCAATAACGCCATGCGTGCCATTGCCCCCAAACCGCTCGGCAAACCCCCCATAGGGTTCGACCCTGAAGTGCAAAAAAAACTGCTGGCTCTCACCCTCGAAAAGGGTGATGCCACAAGAGGCGCAGCCATTTTCAGCTCACCCAAGCAGGCTTGCCTCAGTTGCCACAAGGTAGGACTTGCCGGCGGTAAAATCGGGCCAGATCTCACCCTGATCGCCACCTGCCAGCCACCAGAGGCAATTGTCGAGGCTGTCCTTTGGCCCAACCGAACTGTTCGCCCCGAATTCCGCGCCTGGCAAGTGGCCACTGCCGAAGGCAAGGTGCTGCAAGGCTATATCGAGTCAGGCTCACCTGGAAAAACCCGGCTCCGCGAATCAGCAACTGGCAATGTCGTTGAAATTTCCGATGCTGATATTGAGGAGAAAAAGGAAATCGGCTCCCTCATGCCCGGAGGGGTCATCGAGTCCCTCACCGATCAAGAACGGGCCGACTTGGTCCGCTTTCTGCTCGATCTGGGCAAAGACCCATCCGCCGCCGCTAAGATCGCCGATCACGCAATGGTTTCCCACAAACCCGAAAATTTCGACTTTGGTCGTGAACCTATCGACCAGAAATCCAGCCCACTTTGGAACGCCTTCCCCAACCGCGAACGCCTTTACGATTTTTACGGCAAACAAGCCCGTCACTTTGCCGCCCAATCCAAACGCCCGTCGGTGGTTCAGGCATTTCCTGGCTTAGATATGGGCAAGCACGGCCACTGGGGCAACCAAAACGAAGACACTTGGAAAAGCGCCGAATGGAGCAAGGCTGATCTTGGCCGTGTTTTGGCCGGCGTCTTCCGCTCTCCCAGACCAAGGCCCGAGGGCAACTGGGTTCCCGTCATTCGCGAATTGGCCCTCATGGGTTTTGGAATTACCACGGGTAAGGCTTTCAATAACAACAAGCTGAGTGAGGCCTTAAGCGAATCGCTCAGCAGGCGTGCCCAACCTGCTATGAAAATCCCCCCAGGCGATCTTCAAATCATTCGGGGGGTTTGTGTTCGTCTGGGCGATCAAGGGGAAATGGCTGCTTGCTTCAATCCTGAAACTTTTTCATATGAGGCCGTATGGAAAGGTGGTTTCCTCTCCCTGGGCGATATCCGCCAAGGCTTCATGGATGGCCTCAAACCGGCTGGCACATTGTTAGCCCTTCAGCCCAATGCTGGGCCCGTTGCCAAGGTCGATCCCGCCAATTCCAAATACTTGGGCTATTACCGCCACAACGACCGCATCATTTTCCACTATGTTCTCAACGGCATCGAGCAGCTCGACTCAGCTTGGGCCGAAAACGGCAAATTCCTGCGTCAAGTCGGCCCCCGCGCCTCCAGCCCGTTGGAAAAATACACCCGTGGTGGGGGCAAAGCCCGCTGGCCCGAGCGCTTGGAGCGTGGCATCATCCTCGGAAGCGGCACTCCCTATGCGGTAGACACTTTTGAAACGCCCCACAAAAATCCCTGGAATTCTCCATTCTTCCCAGGTGACATTGCCCACCTACCCGGAGGCGCCGCCCTCGTTTGCACCATGCAGGGAGATGTCTGGCGTGTGGATGGCATCACCAGCCAAAAGAATGGCGTCGTCTGGCGCAAAGTAGCCAGTGGCTTGCACCAGTCACTGGGAATGGTGGTGCACCAAGGGGTCCCCTTTGTTCTGGGCCGTGATCAAATCACCCGCCTCGATGATCTCGATGGTGACAACGAGTACGATCACCACGCCTGCTTTTCAATGGCCTATACTCCTTCCGCTGGTGGCCATGATTTCATTTGCGGCCTCGAACGCGGGCCAGATGGAAGCTTCTTCCTTGCCTCCAGCAATCAGGGCGTCGTGCGTGTCTCACCAGATGGCCAGTCTGCCGAGGTGCTGGCCACAGGTTTCCGCAATCCCGATGGCATTGGCCTGGCGCCCGAAGGACACTTGACCGTCCCCTGCTCCGAGGGTGAGTGGACCCCCGCAAGCATGCTGTGCGAGATCAAAAAAGATGGCTTTTACGGCTACCGTGGACCCAAGGATGGTAAAACACCCGATTTGCCTCTGGTCTATATGCCCCGCGGCCTCGACAACTCCGCCGGCGGCCAAGTCAGCGTGCCAGATAGCCGCTGGGGCCCGCTTGCCGGCAAGATGGTTCATTTTTCTTTCGGTGCCTGCTCCCATTTCCTGCTCTTGCGCGATGAGATCGACGGCCAAGCCCAGGGGGCGGTTGTTCCGCTGCCTGGCGAATTCCGTAGTGGAGCCCATCGTGGCCGGTTCCATCCCGACGATGGCCAACTCTATGTCGCGGGTATGCAGGGGTGGGGTAGCTATGCGGTGGATGATGGTTGCATCCAGCGTGTTCGCCACACCGGTGCGCCTACCCAGTTACCAACCGAGTACAAAGCCCATGCCAATGGCGTCCTCTTGCGTTTCGCCTTGCCGGTCGATCGCGAGTTACTTTCTTTGCAACAAAGCTCCATCGCACTGGCTTGGAATTACCGCTACGGCCCAGCCTACGGCTCACCCGAGTTCTCCACCCGCCACTTTGGCCAAAAGGGGCACGATGTCCTTTCAGTTCGCAAGGTGCATGTCCTGGGCGATGGACGCACCGTCTTTGTCGAAATTCCTGATCTCCAACCTGTTAACACCCTCCATCTTCATCTGAAGGTTTCTCCAGCTTGTCCGGTGGATATTTTTGCCACCGTCCACAAGCTGGCGCCCGATTTCACTGCGCTGACCGATTACAAAGCCCAAAACAAAGTCATCAAGCCGCATCCTATACTGGCTGATTTGGCCCTGGCTGGCAAAACTGTACCAAATCGCTGGCGTCACCCACTGCCCGGCGCCAAGCCGCTGGAGGTGCTTGCTGGCCCCAATCTCAGCTTTGCCCCTCGAGAGTTGAAAGCAAAAGCAGGCGAGAACCTTGCTGTCACCTTCACCAACCCCGATGTGGTCCCCCACAACTGGGCGCTTTTGGTTCCGGGCACATTGCCCAAGGTGGGCGATTTGGCCAATAGGCTAATTTCCGATCCGGATGCCGCCGCAAGGCATTACATCCCCGAGACTTCCGATATCATTGCCCATTCTGATGTGGTCTCCCCGGGCGAAAAGTTCACCATTTATTTCAAGGCGCCGTCTAAGGGGCGTTATCCCTTTGTTTGCACCTTCCCAGGCCATTGGATGGTCATGAATGGGGTGCTTGTGGTGGATTGACCACGGTTTTTCCAAATCCAGCCGCTTTTTACTAACCATTTCCCTAAAATGACATTTGCCCGGGGAATGGCTTGTTATTGGCTGGTCAGGACGAAACATGGCAAACAATTCCCACTCGAAAACACTTCCCGAAGGCGTCCAACCAGCGGGTAAGGTACACCTTTGCGACCATGGGCCCGAATTGGTCGAACATGCCATCCGCCGTGGCGAGGGCTGTCTCTCTTCGCGAGGGGCTTTGGCAGTCCGAACAGGTCCCTACACGGGCCGGCAGCCAAGAGACCGTTTTCTGGTCGATGAGCCTTCAACCGCATCAACAATCGACTGGGGCGCGGTCAACCAACCGGTTCACCCCGGGCAGTTCGAGGCCCTTTGGCAAAAGGGTCTGGCCCATCTGGCAGCCCAGCCAGAGTTGTTCGATGTTCAGGCCCACGCCGGCGCCGACCCTACGCACGCGGTCAATGTGCGGGTGCTCACCGATCAAGCCTGGCAGGCGTTGTTCAGCCATTGCCTTTTCCGTGCGGGTGCTTTGCCCGGAAGGCCCGAGGTCACAGTTCTGGCCGCCGGTACTTGTCCGGCTATCCCGGCCCCCGGTGGGTCCAGCAGCGAGGTGTTTGTCGGTCTCGACCTTGCCGGCAGACGAGTCCTCATCATGGGGACCCTTTACGCTGGCGAAATTAAAAAATCGATCTTCAGTTTTCTCAACTGGTGGCTGCCCAGCCAAGATGTCCTTCCCATGCACTGCTCGGCCACCATGGGTGCATCGGGCGATACCGCCCTTTACTTTGGCCTCTCAGGCACTGGCAAAACCACCCTCTCTGCCGATCCGCGCCGCAAGCTGATAGGCGACGATGAGCACGGTTGGTCTCCCACTGGCATCTTCAATTTTGAGGGTGGCTGTTACGCCAAAACCATCAACCTCAAGGCAGAGACCGAACCAGAAATTCACAACGCTCTTGGCTTTGGCAGCATTCTCGAAAATGTTCCCCTAATCGAGCCAGCTCGCCATCCCGATTTTTTCAGCTCTACCTGGACTGAAAACACCCGTGGCGCTTACCCACTCACCCATATTCCCGGCCGAGTACCCGACAGCTTGGGCACACACCCCTCCCATGTCATTTTTCTCACTTGCGATGCGTTCGGTGTTTTGCCGCCCGTCGCGGCCCTTTCACCAGACGATGCGCTATTTCATTTCCTCCTCGGCTACACAGCCAAAGTTGCCGGCACGGAGCAGGGCGTTTCGCAGCCAACCGCCACCTTCAGCGCCTGCTTTGGCGCCCCTTTCATGCCCCGCGACCCCGAAACCTATGCCACCATGCTGCGGGACAGGC
>CAIWHS010000066.1 GCA_903912515.1 uncultured Planctomycetaceae bacterium | reverse complement strand
TTTGTCACCGGCGGTTGGGGTGGCGAAACCGTGGGATTGTCTACCCTCGACGGAATGGATGCCTCGGAAAACGATACATCGGGCAGTTTCGCCTTCGAGAAAGGCAAGTGGTACACCTTCCGAGTGCGGGTCTCTGAGAAACGGATCCAGACTTTCATAGCCGACAAGCGACTGGTGAATGTAGGCACCGAAGACCGCAAGGTGAGTATTCGGCTGGAATGCATGCCCTGCCGCCCTTTGGGTGTGGCGACTTACCGCACCACCGGCGAGGTGAAGTCGATGGAAATACGCCCGCTCACCGCTGGCGAAGTGGCAGAGATGAACAAAAAGTCCGACGAATAACGCACCATCCGGGGGAATACTAAAGCCATGGCAACCATCTCTCTACCAGTGCGCACCGTGCGGGCGGTTTGTCCGCACGATTGCCCAGACACCTGCGGCATGCTGGTGGGCGTACGGGATGGTGTGGCGGTGAGCCTGCGGGGCGATCCAGACCAACCGTACACCAAGGGCTTCTTGTGTACCAAAGTGAGCCGGTACCTCGAGCGCACCTACCACTCCGAGAGGTTAAAAACCCCCCTGCTACGAACAGGCCCCAAAGGTTCTGGCCAGTTCAAGGCAATCGGCTGGGACGAGGCAATTCAGCGGGTGGCTGACAATCTGAGGCAAGTAAGCCAATCCTCCGATGGCCCGCAGGCAATCCTCCCATACAGTTACGCCGGCACCATGGGCAAGCTGCAGGGCTCCAGCCTTGACCGCCGATTCTTTCACGCACTTGGCGCTTCCTTGCTTGACCGCACCATCTGTGCCACGGCCGGCGCGGCGGGCTGCGAAGTCACCCTGGGCGGGCGGGCTGTAGTCGACCCCGAAACGGTGCCCCAAAGCCGGCTGATCTTGAACTGGGGCTCCAACACCGCAGTGACCAACAGCCACCTGTGGGTGCGGATGCTTCAGGCAAAAAAGGCGGGCGCCCAGCTTGTCTGCATCGATCCTTACAAAAGCCGCACTGCCGCCCGCAGCGACTGGTGGATCGCTCCTCGCCCTGGCACTGACGGCGCACTCGCGCTGGGCATTGCCCACATCCTTGCCCGTGATGGGATGGTGGATGAAGACTATCTGGCAAGGCATTGCCTTGGTTGGCCCCAGATGCGCGAGCGGGTCCTTCAGCAATACGCGCCCAAGAAGGTTAGCGCCATTTGTGGGCTGGGTGTGGACGAGGTGGAAAAACTTGGTCACCTTTATGGCACCACCCGACCTGCGCTCATTCGCCTCAACTATGGGCTGCAGCGGCATGGCGGCGGGGGCATGGCGGTGCGTGTCATCACTTGTCTGCCAGCCCTTACAGGCGATTGGAAATATCCGGGCGGAGGCGCCCTGCTCAGCACCAGCCAGCTTTATGCCACGCAAGCAGATGCCTTGTTTGAACGGCACGACCTAATCCCTGCTGGCACGCGGACCATCAACATGAGCAGCCTTGCCGAGGCGCTGGAGGGCAAGCTCCCTGGTCCAGCGGTTCGCTCGCTGGTGGTCTACAACTCCAACCCTGCTGCGGTTTGCCCAGACCAGAACCGTGTGCTTGGCGGGTTGCGCCGAGACGATCTTTTCACCGTGGTGTTGGAGCACTTCCTCACCGATACGGCACTGCATGGCGATGTGGTGCTGCCAGCAACCACCCAGCTTGAGCATTGGGACATCCACACCAGCTATGGCCACCTGATGGTGCAACTGAACCAGCCAGCCATTGCCGCGGTAGGTGAGAGCAAGCCGAACACCGAGATATTTCGCATGCTAGGCAAGGCGATGAACCTAGACCCATCGCTATTTGCCGCAACCGATGAAGAGCTGATAGACGAGGTACTCACCGAAAGGGCCGACACCAAACCATTCCGCCCCGCCGGCACGCTTGCTGGTATCACCCGTCAGCGACTGATGGAGGAAGGCGCGATCCGTTTGAACCTTCCGGCCAACTACTCTCCTTATGCGAATGGGTTATTCGGAACCCCCTCTGGCAAATGCGAATTGGTCAGTCCGGGTTTGGCGGCCAAAGGGATTGACCCGGTGCCGCACTATGTGCCACCGCACGAGGATCCGCTCACGCGTCCCGAACTGGCAGCAAAATATCCGCTGCAAATGATCAGCCCTCCTGAGCCTGAGTTTTTGAACTCGAGCTTTGTCAACATTGACTCGCTGCGAAATGTTCACAAGGGCCCGCGGTTGTTGATTCACCCGCACGATGCCTTGAGCCGGGCCATCACCAGTGGCCAGACGGTCAAAACCTGGAACAGCCGCGGCCAATTCACCGCCACTGCCGAGATCACCGAGGACACCCGCCCGGGAGTTGTGACGGCGTTTGGCATTTGGTGGTCGCGCTACACCCCGGATGGCTCGGGCGTGAACATGACAACTAGCTCAGCCCTCACCGATCTGGGTGCTGGCGCAACGTTTTTTGATAACCTGGTGCAAGTCGCAATCGCCTAAAACCAAACCACCAGTACATTACCTGTGCAGATATTGACCGATAACCGCGGCCAATGCCTCGGTGTCGGTGTAGCAGGGCACATGGCCGCAACCTTGCAGAACCACTTCTTGGTGGTTGATCAAACCGCGTTTCAGCGTCTCGCGGCAGGGGGGTCCCACCAGTTTGTCTCGGTCGCCGTGCACCAGCAGCACCGGGTGGCGAATGTCGGGCAGGCGGGGGCGGAAATCGACTTGGTCTAGCCACAGGGCTTGGTGGCAGACAGTCTTCACCGGGGTGGGGCCGGCGGAGTTGACCAGATAGCCCCAGAAGGCGGGGTCGCGCGTTTCGAAGCCTTCGCCATTTCCTTTGCGAAGAAAGTCTTCATATTTTGGCATCTGGCGCATCACTGGGCGGCGGACAAAACGAGCGACCCTAACCAACAGGCGCTGTAGTGAACTCAATGGCCGGTGGGCAAAACCCCCTTGGAGGATGCCTTTGTCAAAAAAGGCTGGATAGCGGTAGAGGGCATCCAGAGCCACGGTGGAGCCGAATGAGCAGCCCATGACATGCGCCTTGTCCAAGCGCAGATGTCGCAAGAGGGCCACCAGATGGTCAGCAAGGTCGCGATGGCGGATCCATGGCAAGCGGTTGAGGCCCTCACCGCGGGTGGCCGGAAGATCCCAGGCAATGCAGGTGAAGCGATCGGTCAGGTGATGGGCCAGCGGCAGAAACGATTCAAGGCTATCCGATAGGCCATGGCCCAGCACCAGCGGAGGGCCTTCGCCCCAGACGAAATAGCGTGAGGAAAAACGGGGGCCGGCAAAAACGCGCATGGCAGATTCGGCAGCGAAACGGTTGAGGACTTCGCCTAGGCGTGTTGGTTCAGCCAGCCGGGCCAGGCTTACCAGGCAATCGCCCGGGCCGCATTTTCGGCCGCAGGCGCATGCTTCCGCTTGCAGATCAGCCATGGCTCACCTGCCTCGTGTCTGGAAAGCCATGGATGCGAAGCTCACCGACTCGCTTCCCTTCGGGTGAACATATTGGTCATAGCGGAGCAGTTTGCCGGTGCACTGGCCCAGCACTTGCAGTGTGAGCCATGTCGGTGGGAAGCCGCAGATTCGGCGGGCATCCTTCTCGGTGGCCAAAATTTGTCTGTAACCTTGGGAACTACCGGTTGCCGCAGCCGCCAGCAGATTCAGATCTTGATCCTGGCTGTGGGAGAGAAAATCGTCGGGCAGGCCGGCTTTGTCGCCAAACTTGGGGCCAATGTGGGCCAAGTCGCCGCTAATCACAAAGCAGACGGGCTCGCTGGTAGCCTCTTTGGCTTGTCGCAGGGCCTTAATCATGCGCGCCACATCCGCGGGCACTGAAGTGGCGGCTGGATCTTGAAGCATGTCGTCCATAGATCCCACCAAAAGTGGAACAATGCGGAAGGGCCGGTTGGGGCCAAGCAGGTGCTGCAGAAAGACCACCTCCAGCTCGATTGAATGCTCAGGAAAATGGGCGCGCAGTTCATCGTCGTAAAGGCCTGACCCGTAAACCGCCTCGAGGCGATCGCAAAAGGCGTTATCGACCGGCACCTCACCCAGTGGCGTGCCAAAGCTCTTGCGGGTTAGCGTGAACCGTTTGGGGCTGTAGTGAGAGGTGGCCACAATCACGAACAGGCTGGCAGTGGTGTTTTCGTAAATCTGGCCAAAGGCGTGGGCAAAGTTCCAGCCACCCCGGGCGTAATCGATATGGGGGGCCAACACGGCGTCCATTCGGTGGTCGGTCGCCCGGGCCTTGGGAACACCCGGGCCATTTTTGTGCAGGTAATAGCTTTCGATCTGCTCGGTCAGGTTTTTCGGGTCGGCATCGTAGCAGCCTATGCAAGAAGGCGGGCGCACCGGGCTACTGATAGCGCTCTGCCAATTGGGGCTGTCAAGAAACAGGCATTCTTCCAACATCCCCAATAGCTTGGTGAAATAGTCGGGCGAGACGGTGCCACCGCCTAGCATCGGCTTGAGCGAGTCTTGCAACTCCGCGATGGATTGTTTGCCCTCCATGCGCTTCATGATCTCAAGGTCGAGTGCGGTGACCCGCATGACTGCGGGACTGAGGCGCAAAAGATCGCTGATTTCAAAGCTGGAGGGTTCACCCCGAACCTGGTCGGCCACTAAATAGGGCCTGACCCGTGGTTTTTCCAAATGTTGCATGGCCCCTGCCCCTGAAACTATCTGTCCCGCTTGCCGGGGCCCCACAACCAGCTAGGGCTTGGCAACAGGCGCTGAAACCTGCAACCCGGGCGACGCATTGAACGCTTTAGTCAGTTTACCGTCTTTTGGGTTCCACAGACGAATTTCGCCATCCCAGCCGCCCGAGGCGAGGAGGTCGCCTGCGGGGTTCAGCGCAAGGGAAAGAACATAATCTTTATGCCCGGCGAACTCACGGATTTGGTCGCCTTTTTCACGGTCGTTCAGGCGGATTTTGGTGTCGGCCCCGGCGCTGAAAAGCCAAGGCTCCTTGCCATGCTGGATGACCTTGAGGACAGACCCGGCAGCGCCGCCCATGGCACGAATTTGCTTGGCACCTTGGTCGCCTGTCAGGTTCCAGGCACGCACTTGCTTGTCATCGCCCACAGAGTAGCAAGCGCTGCCATCGGCCTTCACGATCACCCCGAAGACGGGATTTTGGTGTTCGGGGAAGGTGGCGATCGACTCTTTGGCTTTTAGATCCCACACCTTGGCGGTTTTGTCGCGGCTGGCACTGCCCAAACGATTGTTGTCTGGGAAAAATGCCACTGAAAAGACCCAGTCGGCATGGTTTTCAATGGTGTCGGTGAGCTTGGCCTGGGGAATGCCAGCGGAAATATCCCACACCTGAATGAGGCGGTCACAACCTCCGGCGGCCAACTTTTTGCCATCAGGCGAAACACTCAGGCATTCCACTTCGTCGTCAGCCTCGAGCAGTCGCTTCACCAAGACCTTGGGGTCTGAAACGCCGTTGAGAACTGGAATGTTATTTTCTTGGCGGGCGGGTGGAGCGGACAGGTCATACACACTAACATCCCCCTCTTCGCCTGGCCGGCCTCCAGCCATAACGAGCTTGCCATCGGGCAAATAGGTCAAAGCCATGGCCCGGCGGGAACGGATGGACACCCGCTTGACGAGAGTGCCTGTGGCGACATCCCAAACACAGAGTTCGTGGTGGCCGCTTGTAACCAATTGCTTGCCATCGGGCGTGAAGACGAGGGCGGTCACACTCACCGGGAAGGCGTATTTACCTAAAATTGCAGGGGGAGACCAAAGTTTGCGCAATTCTTTGAGCAGGTCGGTTTTGACATCTAGGCCTTGGTCGACCTTGGCCCCTTCGGCAATCCACTGCTCGACGAGGGCAATTTTGCCAGCGGAAAGTGGTGCCCCGGTTTCTTTAGGGGGCATGCGCGAAACATCGGTGGCTTTGAGTACATCGATCAGGTGGCTTTCGTCAGGCTTACCGTTGACGATGGGATCTTCTTTGGTGCCACCCTTACGCAGGGATTCGACTTTAGTCATATCGAATTTGCCCTTGGGGTTTTTTGACCCATGGCAACCAAAGCAATTTTCTTTGAAGAGAGGGGCGATATCGCGGATGAAGCTGACAGGCTTTGCGGTGGGAGTGGCTTGGGCCATGGCCTGTTGGGCGGAGGCGGCCACTAAAATGAGGCCAAAAGCCTTGCGGAAAATACGCGAAAACATGAGAAACTCCCATAGCGGGATGGTATGGACAGTCAAATATTAGGCAGGACCGCCTTTTGTCGGTTGACCAAGTAGTCGGTTGACCGAAGCGGCTTGCAGGTAGGCTGATAGCATTGTAAGAGCAATTCTCGAAGGATGCGATAGCCCAAAACGCATTGAAACCACGAATTGCGCAGTTTGGAGAAAGACTTGA
>CAIWHS010000065.1 GCA_903912515.1 uncultured Planctomycetaceae bacterium | reverse complement strand
GCCAATCTCCAGCGAACAGAACTCGGTCTGGCCCAAAGGTGTCAGGAGTGTGGTTAATGATGGGGGCTATCTGGGGGATGTTCCATTGGCCATATCCGGGCGCAGAGGCTAAAAAGCCAGAGACCTTGACGACGACGTTAGAATGCTTGGCAACCAATTCCAAGCCGCGCTTCCAAGAATCGTGGGTTTTATCCTTTAAATCAGGATTACCACAGTGATCGAGGATGAAGCTTGTTTCGGGGCATGCGGCTACCAGTTTGGCAACATTGGGAAGTTCGTCGTGCTTGACGCAGATGTCGTAGCTAAGGCTTTTTTTGCCCAGCAGGCGAATTCCATCTAAAAAAGACTTTTGCAAACAGAATCCAGAAGGTGTGGAGGACGGTGAAAGGAGGACTTGCCTAAGGCCACGAATGCCTTTGAGGCTTTTAACCTTCTCAACATAATCAGAAAAATTTTGGGATGAAGGGCGCCCAGAGATGACTGCGCCAAGCATGCCGGTGGAAGTGTCGGAACAAAAGCTGGATACTAGTTCCGCCTCGGCCAATTGCTGGTTTTCGGCAACATCGACTTCCATATAAACTGTGTTGGCGACGCCCAAGCCTTCGGTCGCTTTACGATAATCGGCAAGGCTATATGACCGGGCGAGGGGGCCATCTTTGGGTAGCCAAGGCAGGGTGAACTTATTGAGGTCCCAAAGGTGCTGGTGAGTGTCGATAATTTGCATGTTTAGTTTTTCCTGGGCTGCCTTGGATTGAGTTAAGGTGACAAATGCACCGGTTAATGCTGACATTGTTTGAACGGCTTGACGCCGACTGGTGGATTGAAGATTGTTTTCAGTTTGCATGGCTCGGTTCCGGGAAAGTCGGAGAAGAATGCCCAATACGACTATATGATCCGGATTTTTCTTCGCAGGGCAATGGGGGCCATTTCAGTAACAACGTGCTATGGGATCAAGGCGTTGAAAATAAAGCAAAAAAGGGGAATTGTCGATGAGAATCGCATTTTTGGGAACTGGGTTGATGGGAGCAGGGTTTGTTAAGCGCCTTTTGGCAAACGGGCATAGAGTCCAAGTCTGGAACCGGACAGAAAAAAAAGCAAAGGATTTGGAGGCCTTTGGGGCTGCGGCCTTCAAGACTGCAGCCGAGGCGATAGAGGGTGTGGATAGAATTCATTTGATTTTGTCAGACGATTCGGTTGTGGATGCCACATTGGAGCCATTGGCTAATCTGATTCCGTCTTCCACCTGGATAATTGACCACTCAACAACTTCTCCTGTGGCAACCGGAGAACGGGCGGAGCGTTGGTTTGGGCGAGAGCGGGTTTATTTGCATGCCCCTGTGATGATGTCTCCCCAAAATGCCGCATCTGGCGAAGGATACATGTTGATTTCAGGCAAGCCCGACTTGGTGGAAAAGGTTTTGCCAGATTTGGCACTAATGACCGGCAAGGTTATTCGTTTGGGGGACAGGCCTGATCTGGCGGCCGCCCATAAATTAATTGGTAACCTTACCTTTTTAGGAATGTACGGGATTGCTGCGGACATATTCCGTCTGGCCCATGCCTCTGGAATTCCCAGTGAGGATACATTAGTTACATTTGACCATTTTAACCCAGGTGAATTTTTGCCTCAATTAGCTAATCGGATTGCCTCAGGCGTTTATATGCCTGCAGATTTCACCATTCCAATGGCCCGTAAGGATGTGCGACTTATGCTGGAAACTGCCACGCAGGTAGGGCATGCTTTGCGCGTGACAACGCAGGTTGCCGCGCTTCAAGATGAGGCGATTGCCAGAGGTGAGGAAGAATGGGACACAGCGGCAGCTTTTCGCTATCCATTAAAATAATCATTTGCTTTGCTTTGTTTTTTTGAATTTGTCAAAAATTTATAATTGTTGTAATAGAAGATTTAATTGCGATTTTGGCAATCACTCTTAGCCTTTTTGGACCTGGGGATGGAATTTGTCTCTTGTGCATTGACTGTGTTCGTTCCACTTGAGGGTATTCTAACGTTTGAATTTGACGGATATTTTTCAAGTTAGGGGTTATTTAAGAGGCACTTGGTTTGCCTTGTTTTATGTAGTTCATTGAGATTATTT
>CAIWHS010000064.1 GCA_903912515.1 uncultured Planctomycetaceae bacterium | reverse complement strand
GTTTTTGGATCTTTGTGCTCGGCATAAGTGATGGCCAACCCACTCACCAACCCGTCAAAGTGGTTGTCCGGGAACTGGGCCAGACCTGCCGAGAAATTGCACAGCACAAACTTGCGCGCACCTTCAGGGCAGCTAGGGCTAAGGGCCTGTTTTAGATACAGCTCCTCATTCGCCGGATTGCAATCACTACCCACAATCTCTGCCAGTTTTCCATCAGCGGCAGCCCAAAGGCCTTTGGTCAGTTGGCCTGCACCGCAGCCCAAGTCCAACCAGCGCTCCCCTGCCTTGGGGTTGCACCAGGCAATCGTATCTTCCAGCAGTTCCTGATAAGGGATGGCCTTGTGCTGGTCCTTGAAGGCCTTGGCAGTTTTGGGTTGTAGCCAATGGTTGTCGGTGCTGTTCATGTTCATCCTTGAACGGGTTAATAAAGTTAAAAAAATCCTTTGAAATTCTCAGGCAGATTGTCGGGGGTGGATGGCGCTACTTTCCAGGACCAACCCCCGCACCTCGTGTGCCAGTTCCTGGCGCATCACTTCTTCCATGCGGGCTAAAGCCCGGGCGATGACCGATCCATCCATCGCCCGGTGGTCATAGATGATTCTGGCTGTCACTTGCCCTGTGGCCGATACCGGCCCAAAGGTGAGGCAGGTGGTCAAGGGCGACAACGGATGCAGGCTTTCCGCTCCTAATCCTGAATAAACGCTCAAGCCAAAAGTGCCCATGTGGTTGGCCCGCATCTGGCCAGACCAATCCAGCGCGCTCCACCACAAAAGGCGTCGTAAAAAACGCGGCAACTTGGCAATCCGCCTCGCCCTGCGCATCACGCCAAACTCTACCGCAGGCAATTCCTTGAACTGGCGCAGTTTGGTCTCAATCTCACCAATGGCCATAGTCTCAGGGTGGTGGATATGCCCAAACAGCACCTCCTCCTCCCCATCAACTTTTCCATCTTGGGAGGATTTGCTGACCGCCACGCTCACCACCGAGTGCGGGTGCTCATAGACTCTTTCCCACGGCCAGCGAATGATCGCTCGACGCAAAATGGGCATTTCCCGCGCGGTCATGGCAAAGGCTTTTAAAAACAATGCAGGCCAGCGCGGCTTGGGCGCACCCGGCCAAGCGTCAGGCACCTTCTCGCGTGCCTGATAAAGCTCAAACAAATCCATCTTCCGCTGCACCGGCACCGAGGGAACCTTCGCCGCAAAATACAGCAGGTCGCCAATCAGCCGTCGGGCTGGTGAAAGGGGCAGGTAATGGCCAAAAGAACGTTTCAAAACAACAAGCTCCCGAATTAGGCACACTTGTACCACTTTCGGGAGCTTGGGCTCCACAGCATTTTTAAGAGGGAATCAGTTAGGTAGCAAGGCTTAGGCAATATGGGCAAGAACGGCGTCGCCCATCGCTCGGGTCGTGTCTTTGCCGCCCAAATCCGGGGTTCGCACTTTGCCCTCGCGTAACACCTTAACCACCGCTTCATGGGCCGCTTGCGCCGACTTATCCAAACCCAAATGGCGCAGCAGCAACACGCCCGAAAGCACCGCAGCCATCGGGTTGGCAATTCCCTTGCCAGCAATGTCAGGCGCACTTCCATGCACCGGCTCGAACATGCTGGGGAAGGTTCGTTCAGGATTGATATTAGCGCTCGATGCCAAACCCACACTGCCGGTCACCTGTGCCGACAGGTCGGTCAGAATGTCACCAAACAGGTTACTTGCCACCACCACATCAAAACTCTCCGGCCTGCGAACAAAATCCATCGCAGCGGCGTCCACTAACAGCGAAGACGAGCTCACCTCCGGGAATTCCGCCCGCACAGCGTGATAGCACTCGTCCCACAAGGTCATGCCAAAGGTCTGAGCGTTGGATTTGGTGATAGATGTCAATTTTTTGCGTGGCCGCTTGGCCGCCGCCTCAAAGGCCGCCCGCATGATCCGGGTGCAACCCTTACGGGTGAAAACATTGGTCTGTATAGCAATGTCATCCGGCGTGCCCGGATACAATCGCCCACCAATCGGGGCATATTCACCTTCAGTATTTTCCCGATAGACAAGCATATCAATGCTGCCAGGCGCTTTGTCACGCAAAGGAGACTGAACCCCTTCAAACAAGTATGCCGGGCGCATATTCACATATTGGTCAAACTTCCGTCGCATCGGCAGCAAAAGCTGGTGGACGGGAATTGTGTCAGATACCTCGGGTAGTCCTACTGCGCCAAACAGTATCGCATCATGCTTGGCTAGCACCTCCCAGCCATTTGAAGGCACCATTTCTCCGGTCTGAAGGTAAACCTTCGAGCTCCAGGGCAAATGGTTCCAGTCCAACCTGGCATCCTGCAGTTTGGCGGCTCGTTCCAGCACCCGGACGGCCTCGTCAATAACCTCAGGCCCAATTCCATCCCCACCAATCACCGCGATACGAAAGGTTGCCATTGCAAAGGATCCATCAAAATGAGTATTAGCCCCACCTTGGGCTTGGTTTGGTTGATTTCCTAAAGGAAAGCTTGGTCTAGAGCATAAACGGACACAGTCAAGGCACGCCGTGCCCATAGACTGCGAAAACCACAAGTGCTAGCTAGCCATAGGGGGAGTGGTGTCATGGGCAAAAGTAGCCCAATTCGCTGGCAAAAACCCCGGTTTTTTGCACATTTAGCCCTCACTGTGGCTTTCGGCCTCCCCGTTTGTTTGGGCCTTACCGGCTGCAAAAACGCTGGGGGAACCGGAACCGCCTCGCCTATCAGCTTCCCTTTCAGTAGCCCAGGCCCAACCGCAACACCCGGGGCCACCTCAGCCGGCGCCACCGCAGGCATTTTCACAGGGGCCAGTGCTGCTACCAACGAGCGCGACCCGCTTTTGGGCCTCAGCACCTCGGCATCTCAGCCAAGGCCCATCACGAGCACTCCAAATGCGCAGAACATGCCTGCCTTGCCCAATCCAAGTGGTTCAGCAAGCCCTGCAGCCCTCACCGGCGGAACCAATTCAGCGCTAGATGGAACCGGGCGAAACGGTGCCAATCCGCCCGCCTCAGCCCCTGCAATCCGTATGGACCAGCAACCTGGTACCAGCGGTTTTGCTCCAGTAACCGGGGCCGGCTTACAACAAACAAGTATGAATGCCGGCGTCGATGAATACCGCCAACTGCAAAACGAGTTGGCCCGGCGTCGGGTGGTTTATCAGCGCCTCGAAATGGTCAGCGAAAACAACTGGCGCTGCCTCGTCACCGTGCCAGACCCCACCAACCCCGCAGCCCGTCGTAACTTCGATGTGCGGTCAAATACCGATATGGGCGCCCTGCGCATGGCTATCCTCGAGATGGACAAGCAAGGCCAGCCAGCAACTCAGCCAGGCAGTGTCACACTGGCAGCCCCGGCCCCGGGTGTCGCCCAGGCGGGCTATTCGGTCGCACCACTGGCGTCATCAGTTTCGCCTATCCCCAACAACACCCTGACAAACCTTGCGGTTGCTCCAGCACCATTGGCTCCAACCCGCTAGGTTTTCACTTGAAAGTGGCGGCCATGCGTCCCACAACACAAAAAATTGCATGCTTGCTCCCTATTTGCTTAAGCCTGCTTGCGGGCTGCGGTGCCTTTTTTTCAGGCAAATCCAAGCCTGAGGGTATCGATCAAGCCACATTCAGCCAGCCGTTCACTCAAGCGGCGAAAACCGCCGACAATCCACCCCCGGGCGTGGAAAAACCGCTCGACAAAACCTTCACAGGTAAACCTGTCCACCAACTGCTTTCCCAAATTCGCTCAACTTGGGATTCAATCGAATTGCTGGACCAAGCAGGTCAGCCTCGCGATTTGGTTGTGGTTTTCGATACCGAATTGGGTCAGGTGGAAATCACCCTCAGCCCTAAGGCGGCTCCAAATCATGTCCGCAATTTCCTCGCCTTGGTAAAGACCGGCTATTTCGACGGCATGCGCTTCGAAAGGGTGCGCCAAGAGGAAGTGATCGGGGCCCCAGAGCTTTCAGTTTCCAGCCTCGAGGCCGGTTGCCCCGCTGGTCTGGGCAACACCGGCGGCGGCAACCTTGGCTACTGGCTTCATAATGAAACCGCCAAATCTAAAAACGATCAGCTGGAAATGCAGGCTGGTGTAGTCGGTGCCTGCCTCAACGATTCACCCGATACGGCCTGTTGCAGGTTCTTTGTCTTGCTGGCGGATGCTCCCTCTCTCAAGGAATCGCACACCGCCTTTGGCCGTGTTTCCAAGGGCTTTTCAGTCATTCAGGCCATCGCCAAAAAATCCCTCGAAGGCGGAGCCGATGGCGTTGAGCCTACCGTTATTCAGGGCGTAAAAGTAAAATAAGAATCTTTCAAAAAAACCTCTATAAATTAAAAATCTGTTAAAAACTAATTTATTGGGAACTTTTTCAACTGAACGGTGATTGATTGTTGAAAAAAGGAACTGAATTTTGTTAGACTTAAAATGATGGAACGTAAGTGTTTATTGAAAAACATTTTAAAACATGTGAGCTAGCCGGGTTGGGGGAAGGTGGCTGTGTGTGGGGACGACACACACCCATTTTGAGGCAGGTGGACGGGGACGACCCATCTTCCGCCCTCAATCCGGCTTTTGAAATCAAACCTTTTTCGCAACCGGCCACTTGAGGTTTCAAGTGGCCGGTTTTTTTTCAGAAGCCATCGCAAAACCTTGACCGCAAGCAATATAGCTCTAAACTAGTACAGTATGAAGTGCATTTGAGACTCAATCTCATTATGGTACCACGATGAACATAAAATTGCGTCGTTCAGCAGCCTTCACGCTCATTGAGTTACTCGTTGTTATCGCCATCATCGCCATCCTGGTCGGCCTGCTCGTCCCTGCAGTTCAAAAAGTCCGCGCAGCCGCTTCGAGGGCCCAGTGCCTCAACAACCTCAAGCAAATCGGCTTAGCATGCCACAACTACCACGATTCGCTCGGTAACTTGCCACCATTGGGTTCTTATTTTGCATTCCCTTCCTCTTCCTGGAGTGCCCACGCTAGGATTTTGCCCTATCTCGAGCAAGAAAACCTCCAAAAATTGATCAACTGGGACCTGCCCTACAGTTCGCAACCCACTGTCGCTGCGACCCGGGTGGCCAGTTACATCTGCCCCTCTGATCCAAACGACAAACCACGCCAGGACGGTGCTTTGGTGCACCGGCCCACATCCTATGGGTTCAATGCTGGCATTTGGCGAGTTTGGGCCCCGAGTTCCGGGTTTAATGGTGAAGGCGCGTTCACGCTTCAGCGCGGCATCAGACTGACAGATGCCCAAGACGGTGGTTCAAACACCTTGGCCCTGGCCGAGGTCAAAGGGTTCCAGCCCTACTTGCGCGATGCAGCCGTTCCAGCAGGAACCAACGACCCTTTGCCTCAAGCGCCGCAAAATATGGTTGGTTTTGCCGGCCAATTCAAGGCCGATTCCGGACACACCGAGTGGGTCGATGGGCGTGTTCACCAAACAGGCGTTACCTGCCTTTGGGCTCCAAACACCCAATCAAAATTCACTGACTCGGCAACTGGCCAAGTGTTTGATGTCGATTTTAGTTCTTTCAGAGAGGGGCGAGGCACTCAAACCACCTACGCCGGGGTTACCTCCCGAAGTTACCACTCTGGTGGCGTGAATAGTGTCATGCTCGATGGGTCTGCCCGCTTTGTCTCCGAAACCATCAATGTGGCCTCCTGGCGCGCCTTGGGAACTAGGTCGGGTGGTGAGGTTGTCCAGCTTCCCTAGTTGGCCGTTCCAATGCCATCGCAGGTTGTTTCAGCAGGGAAAGCAAAGTAAAATACAGTTACAACTCCCGTCTCTACCGCCCCGGTGGGGCATGGCGGGTCGATAAGCCTCGTTGGCTTGATGCCAATGGGGTGCATTCTTTTGATTAAAAGCGGTGATGAACCATGCGAATTTCGCGATTTGCCTCAGCGGCTGTTCTGGTGGCAGGCTGGGTTGGCTCGGCTCTAGCGGCTCCCCCTTCTGCCAAAATCGAATTCAACCGCGATGTTCGCCCCATCCTTTCCGAAAATTGCTTCGCCTGCCACGGGCCTGACAGTGCCTCCCGCAAGGCGGACCTCCGGCTAGACCGCCGGGACGATGCCATCAAGGCAGGTGCAATAGCACCCGGCAAACCCGATGAAAGCCCTCTGGTCGAGCGCCTTTTCGACGAGCGTCCAGACAAGATCATGCCGCCGCCAAAATCCCACAAAGTCCTCAAGCCCGCCCAAAAAGCCATTTTGAAAGCCTGGGTCGAGCAGGGCGCCGATTACCAGTTGCACTGGTCCTTCATCGCCCCGCAAAAACCTGCCGTACCCACCGTCAAAAACAAAGCTTGGCTCCGCAACCCGATCGATGGTTTTGTCCTGTCAGCCTTGGAAGCCAAAGGCCTAACCCCAGCGGCGGAAGCAGATCGGAACACACTGGCCCGAAGATTGAGCCTCGACCTCACAGGCTTGCCACCAGAACCTGCCCTGGTTCAGGGTTTTGTCGCCGATCAATCACCAGATGCTTACGAAAAACTGGTCGATAAGTTGCTAGCCTCGCCCCACTGGGGCGAGCACCGGGCCCGCTACTGGCTGGACGCCGCCCGTTACGCCGACACCCACGGCATTCACTTCGACAACTTCCGCGAGATGTGGAGCTACCGCGACTGGGTTATCCAATCCTTCAACCGCAACCAGGCATTCGACCAGTTCACCACAGAACAGTTGGCCGGTGATCTGTTGCCCAATCCCACGCTCGAACAAAAGGTCGCCACCGGTTTCAACCGTTGCAACATCACCACCAATGAAGGCGGCGCCATCAGCGAGGAATACCTGGTGCTGTATGCCCGCGACCGCACCGAAACCACCTCCCAAGTCTGGATGGGCCTCACTACGGGCTGCGCTGTCTGCCACGATCACAAGTTCGATCCCATCACCATGAAAGACTTCTATTCCATGGCGGCGTTCTTCAACAACACCACGCAAAGTGCGATGGATGGCAACATCAAAGACACCCCGCCCATCATCGCTTTGCCACTGCCAAACGACCGCGCCGCTTGGTTGAAACTGCAAGACGATCTCAAAGCCCTGCGTGCCCGAGCTGATGACCGTAAAAAGTCTGGCCAGGCTGATTTTGAAAAATGGCTTTCCTCGGTTAAACCCGACGAAATGAAGCGGGCCATTCCCGTCGACAACCTGGCCCTTTTGGCCGAGTTCCGCGAAGGTGATGGCAAGTCCGCCAAAGTCCAAGTGAATGGCAAGGACAAAAACCTGCCCCTCGAAGGCGCTGCCTGGGTAGGCGGGAAGGGCAAGTCCAGAAAAGACCTCCAAATCAATCAGCCCGGTTCCGTGGCCTTCAAGGACGACCTGAAGGAAGTCGGCAATTTCGAAAGGGACAAACCGTTCTCCGTAGGCGCATGGGTCGAGATTCCAAAAGGTTCCAATTTCGGACCCATTGTCGCTCGTATGGAAAAGGGCCCCGGCCATCGTGGTTGGGATTTTTGGTACGAAAACGGCCGTTTCGGCCTCCATCTGGTGAGTAACTGGCCTACTAGCGGCATCAAGGTGCTCACGAAAAAGACATTCAATTCCAACCAATGGCATCACGCCATGGTGACCTACGATGGCTCCTCCAAGGCGGCTGGCATCAAAGTGTATGTCGATGGTGTTTCTCTCGAAACCGAGGTCGTCAACGACACCCTCGCCGCCGCTCCGGGTACTATCCGCACAAATGTGCCGCTGCGTATCGGCAAGCGAGATGAGTCCGAGCCGCTCAATAAACTGAAACTGTACGACCTGCGCCTCTACACTGCCGCCTTGCTCCCGGACCAAGTGGCAAACTTGGGGCGTGATGGTCGCATAGGCGATATACTCGCTCGCGAAACTGCCAAGCGTACCCAGGCTGAAAAGGATGAGCTATTCGATTGGTGGCTCTCCAAAAAAGATCCAAGTTCCATTGAGTTTGCCAAAAAATTGGCCGATCTCGAGCGTCAAGACAAGGAGATCTTGGGCCGCGGCACCCAGGCCCATGTGATGAATGAAAAACCGGCCGACGCCATGGCCTATATTCTGGCTCGCGGTGAGTACGACAAACGCAAAGACTCCGTGAAGGCCAACACCCCCGAGGTCCTGCCAAAGTTTCCAAATGGTGCGCCTCGCAACCGCCTCGGTTTGGCCCGATGGCTGGTTTCACCCGAGCACCCGCTCACTTCGCGGGTTACGGTCAACCGTTTCTGGCAAGAACTGTTCGGCAATGGTATCGTTCGCACCAGCGGTGATTTTGGCATCACGGGCGAACTTCCCACCCATCCCGAATTGCTCGATTTTCTTGCCATCGATTTCCGTGAAAACGGCTGGGATGTGAAGCGGTTTTTCCGCCAATTGGTCACTTCCGCAGCGTACCGCCAATCGGCCCAAACCACCCCTGAAAAACTCGAGAAAGATCCGGCTAACCGTCTCATTTCCAGGGGCCCACGCTTCCGCATGGACGCAGAGATGATCCGCGATCACGCACTTTCAGCTAGCGGGCTCCTCGTGGAGAAAATTGGCGGACCCAGCGTCAAACCCTACCAGCCCGAAGGGGTTTGGGAAGCGGTAGCCATGCGTGAAAGTAACACCCACACCTACCGTCGCGACAGCGGTGAAAACCTTTACCGTCGTAGCCTTTACACCTTCTGGAAGCGCAGCGCTCCCCCTGCGAGCATGGAGGTGCTCAACGCCCCCAACCGCGAGACCTGTGTTGTCCGCCGTGAACGCACCAATACCCCCCTTCAGGCGTTGGTAACCCTCAATGATCCCCAGTTTGTCGAGGCGGCTCGTCGCCTGGCCGAGCAAACTTTGGCTGTTGCGGGAAACGCAAAGACCGTCTCAACCAAGGCCAACACTCCCGACCGCCTCGATGCCATGGCCATGCGCATTGTTTCCCGGCCTCTCAGCCCGCGTGAAAAGGCGGTCCTAACGGCTGAAGTGGCCAACTTGCAGGCCCATTACAAGGCCAAGCCAAACGAGGCAAAGGAGTTGATAACCGTGGGGGAAACCAAACCCGCTCAAGATCTCGACCCTGCCGATTTGGCTGCATGGACCCTGATAGCAAACACCATCTTCAACCTCGACGAATCGCTGAATAAGTGATTTGCCGTCCTCTTCCAAGCCGATTTGGTTCACGAGGTTTCGCCATGTTTCCGACAAACGATGCCCAATTGGCCATGACCCGCCGCCACTTTTTCGCCAAGGGCGCCCACCCCCTGGGCTGGGCGGCCCTCGCCAGCCTCATGGGTAGGTATGCTTTGGGTGCCGATGGTGGCAGCGCCACGAGTGGCCTCACCGCCACGGGCGGTCTGCCCACCCCTTTCCCCCC
>CAIWHS010000063.1 GCA_903912515.1 uncultured Planctomycetaceae bacterium | reverse complement strand
GCCAGCGCCATTGGGGCCGACCACCGCTGTGAGTGATCCGGCGGGAATATCCAGATCGATATCCCACAATGCTGGGCGATCGCCGTAGGCAACCGTCACATCCTCAAGCCGGACAACCGATTTTGTTTTTTTAGCTTCTTTTTGGCGTGGCTCATTCATTTTTCAATGCCCCAACAATCACCCGTAAATTGTGGCGCATCATGGAAGCGTAGGTTGCAGCACCCGAGTTGGGGCCGCCAAGGGAATCGGAGTAGATTTCACCCCCCATGCGAAATTCAAGGGGCATTTCCCGAGGGGAACGGGCCCTGATCAGTGAGCGCAATTTCTCGAGGGTTCTGGGGGACACGGTTGATTCCAAAAACCCGACATTGACCTTTTTTTGGCATGCTAATTCCGCAAGGTCGCGCAGGGCTGATTCAGAAACTTCTGCCGCAGTGCTTATTCCCTGGATCGCATGCACCTCGAGGCCGTAAGCCTGACCCAGATAACCAAAAGCGTCATGGGAGGTTATTAAAATCCGCTTATTCTCTGGAATAGAGGAATAGCCTGCTTGCATTTCAGCATGAAGTTGGCCAAGCGATTGAAAGCATTTGTTGGCTTTTTTCGCAATTTCAGCCCGCAATTCAGGGAAAACTTCTTCAAGGACTTTGGAGAGTGGGATAACGGTTTCGGCCCAAAGGCTTGCATCAAACCAGATATGCGGATCCCATGCGTGGTCGGATTTGCGTAGCCTTTCAGGTTTTGAAATCTCGATGGGTCGGGTTATCAGGCTGACACGATGTATTGCCCCTGATTTAGATGTTTCAAGCAAGTTTGTGAGGCGGCCTTCCAAATGAAGGCCGTGGCCAACAATCAACTTTGCCTGTCGGATATGGGCGATTGTACCAGCTGTGGGTTCGTAGGTATGTGGGTCAATTCCTGGTCCCATCAACAAGCGGACAGGAACAGTGGAGGGCAAAATTTCGGTGACGAGATCAGCCACAAGTGTGGTTGTGGCTAGGACATGGTTACTTTTTTCCAAATCGGCGCAGGCGGTACCCAAAAGAGAAATGCCCGCCAGAGATGAGGTTCCAAAGAAAGCCCGGCGGTTAAGAGTCATAAATGTAGGCTAGGCTAAGTACATCGTTAGTCAAGCCTAAGTCAATGTTTAGGTGTGGGGCAGGGGGGCTGAAAACCATTACAAAAAGCTTGTTTAATTTGAAACCTGCTCGAGAGGCTGGGTGGCGTTTTCAACCAAGGCCTCACGCCGCAGCTGGCCACAGGCGGCCGAGATATCGGCCCCTTTTCGTTTTCGAACCGTGGAACTAACCCCGAAATTGTCCAAAATGTCGCGGAATTCGCGTACCGAGTCGGGTAGCGGCCTTCTGAATTCGAGGCCCGAAACGGGATTGAACGGGATGAGATTCACATGCGATTTTCGGTGAGAGAGAAGTGAACCTAGTTGTTCTGCTTGCATCGGACCATCATTTAGCCCTGCTAGCAGAATGTATTCGAAGGTGACCTGCCTGCCGGTGGTATCAAAGAAATAATCGGCCGCCTCGAGAATATTTCGAATTCCGGTTTTGGCGTTTGTGGGCATCAGGTGGGTACGCAGGTTTTCCTCTGGGGCATGAAGGGAAACTGCCAGATGGTATTTTTTGCCAGCATCAGCCAGCTCGCGGATTCGTTCGGGAAGGCCAACCGTTGAAATGGTGATGTGCCGTGCTGACAAGCCAAAGCCATCGGGATGGCATGCAACTTCCAGAGCTGCCATGAGGTTTTGCAGGTTTGCCATGGGTTCCCCCATGCCCATCACCACGATATGGCTAAGTCTTTCGTCCGGTTTTAACCTGGTACGGACATGGACCAACTGCTCTAAAATCTCACCCGCTTGGAGATTTCGGGAAACTCCGAACATTCCGCTGGCGCAAAAAACACAACCCATGCCGCAACCCACCTGGGTGGAAATGCAGGCTGTTCGGCGATTTTCCTCGCGCATAAGAACGCATTCGATTTCTTTTCCATCCGCCATCCGCAGCAGGAGTTTTTCGGTTTCATCAGAAGAAACTTGGCGGTTTGCGATTCGGCTGGATAAGGGAACCATTTTTTCGGTTAGTTCGGCGCGGAAACCGGCCGGAAGGTCGGTCATTCGGTCAAAATCGAGAATCCCTCTTTGGAGAATCCATTGCCTGATCTGTCGAATTCGCATTTTGGCCGATTTACCCAGAGGCTCGGCTAAAGTTTCTAAGGCCTTAGTGTCAATTAAAACACCCGGTTTTGCGACTGAGGTCGTTTGGGTGCCGGGGGTTATCTGCTCGAGTGGGATCATTTCCATAAGTTTAATCTAACGCCCAAATTTAAGAGGGGCCAATTTATATTATTTTCAAGTCCAAAAGATATTCCTTGATAGCTGCTATTTTGTTTAGTTTTTTGTGAAAAAACTTTTCATTTCGCCGGATCATCCATTACGAACCGGCCAAGCCAATTAGCTAGCCCGAATTTTTGCCCCAGCCTTCTTATTTTGCCCATATTTTAAGTAGGGTATTCAAGTTGGAGGCTTGGTTGCACCGAAATTTGCCTTGTTGATTGTGCAACTCAAGCATTGGTTTGGGGGGAACTTAGGTTCAGCCCCACACCCATTGCTTGAGTTTGCCAACAGTATCGCCTCCAATTTTGTAGGTATTTACAGGCAACTTTTGAATTGAGGAATAAACCGTGGGTGAAGCTGATGGAAACACCACCGCATCTGCCAGGGCACCCATTGCGCCGGGGCTGATTCATTTGGGGTTTCTAACCATTCAGCAGGAGCAAGGTGCTTGGCTGGGTGGGTATTTGGTAACCAATGCGTGGGCCCGTCCCCTTGAATTTCGCCTGACCAGTGCAGTGCAGCCGAGCCGGGTCCAGCAAATTCTGTATGGTCCCACCTTGGAGCCCCATTTGGTTGCCGACCTGATTGCAAAAACCCTTTTGGATAAAACGGCTGTTTCAGCCCAAGTGGTGGTGTGTGACCACCCGCATGGTTGCCTGCTTGCGGGAAAGGTGGATTCTGCGATGACCTATTTGGCAGCAGATGGGACGCCGGAAGGGTTTTCGGCAATAACCGGGCTTCCAGAATGGGCGTCTCGTTTGCGGATACAAACGGATGACCGTGAAGGGTGTGAAGCCACGGCACATGTTCTGGGGTGCATTCCCATGCCTGTGGATTTATCTGAGCCTTTTCAAAGGCTACGAGAGGCGATGCAAGAAGCACGCCGATTAGGTGGTGCATTGCCACGAGCAGCAGGCTGATAAATCAGATTAGCCGGCCCGCCGCATGAATCGATCCCTGAGGCGGTTGACTTGCTGCCTGCGAATGGCTTCGGCGCCGGCCGGATCGAAATCCAAGCGTTCATTTAAAACCTTGCAAAGAAGTTCGTGGACCGCCATGCGGGTGGCTTGATCTTGCCGTTCCATTCCATCCAGCAGGGATGGCAGGACAGATGGCCCCATGCTGGCCAATTGGGAGGCGATTTTAGGCCCATCGGGGCCCTTTAGCTGGTCTACCAAACTATTAGGAACAAGTGGAGAGGATGTATTGCTGGGAGGCCCTTGGCTTTCGTCGAGTTTTCCCAATCCACCGGTGACTTGACGGGCGGCTTCATCTCCAGCCCTTGCCAGGCCAAAAGGATCATCTGTGAAGCTGTTACCCAAGTAACCTTCGATTGCAATCGGATCCCTAACCAGTTCCTGAGGGGTTCCGTGCGTGAGAACATTACCTTTTTTGATGAGGTAGCTTCTGTCGGTGATGGTCAAGATTTCACGCACGCGGTGATCTGTCACAAGCACGCCGATGCCATGATTTTTCAGGTCACGAACAATCATTTGAATATCTTCGATAGTTTGCGGGTCGATGCCGGTGAACGGCTCATCCAGAAGAATCAAAAGTGGATCGCAAACGAGACAACGGGCGATTTCAAGGCGACGCTTTTCACCACCTGAAAGGCGTGCGGCATTATTTTTTCTCAAATGAAGCAAGCTGAATTTGTCGAGGACGCGATCGCAATGATCGATTCGCTCGCTGCGCGTAAGCTTTCGCCCCGAACTGCGGTGGAATGGTTGTGCTTCAAGAATCGCATGAATGTTTTGTTCAACTGTAAGCTTGCGAAAAACACTAGTTTCCTGAGCCAGATAACCCATGCCTAATCTGGCCCGGCGATACATAGGCAGTTGTGTCACATCTTTGCCATCAAAGATCACTTTGCCGCCGTTTGGGGTCACTTGGCCCGTAGTCATGCGGAAGCTGGTTGTTTTGCCGGCTCCATTTGGCCCGAGTAAACCGACCACTTCTCCCACATCGACCTGAAAGCTGACCCCATCGACCACCTTGCGGCGACCGTAGTACTTCACAAGCCCCTTAACTTCCAGAATGGCCATGCCTTCTCTCCGGTCGAATCACCATGACTGGTGATAGCAACCCAACAATTAGCTTTTTTGGCCAGCATGGCACAAGGTGAACCATGGATCAGGAGCGTCCAAGGTTAACGGGGAAAAGCTTGGTAAATTTGGCTGGACAGGGTGGGAACCCATCGGAGTAAAGTGCCATCAAGGACGGGTTTGTTGAGGGCGTGCCCTGAATTAGGGGAAATATTCTGGGGCTATAGTGAGGGGGTTGGAGATGCAGCTGCTTATATCGGCAGGGCGGATTTCAGAGCGTTTGGATGATATGGCCACAGCTTTTAGCAGAATGGTGTCACCTGAGCGGGAAATTTTGGTGCTGGTCGTGATGGATGGTGCTTTGATGCTGGCCGCTGACCTGGTTCGTCGGCTTCGTCATCCAGTCCGTTTGGCATTTATCAAAGCAACCAGTTACCGCCAGGGAACGGTTGCAGGTAAGCTAGAACTTGATTTGGGTGGAATGCCCTCAGTTACTGGATGTGATGTGTTGCTGGTGGATGACATTCTGGATTCCGGCCAAACTCTCAGCTCTTTGCACTCAACAATTTTGAATATGAATCCAAAGAGCCTTAGTACTTTGGTTCTGCTGCAAAAAGAT
>CAIWHS010000062.1 GCA_903912515.1 uncultured Planctomycetaceae bacterium | reverse complement strand
CTGGTTCAGTAACCGGTACGACTGCCAAACTCCCAAAATGCCGTACCACAATGCCTCGCGCGGCGGCAACCAGGCAGCAATGAACCGGACTGCATCGGCCCGCAATCGCTGCTGGATGAGGGTATCCAGATACTGATCGGCCGGCAGGCTTGCAACAATACCCTGGGCCTGGTTACTGACCCGGATATGCGCCAGGGTTACAGCGGCAGGCCCATTGATTGACAATTCGACCGGTTGCATGGTGGGCAGGGTCATGATGCCTCCAAAGCCAGGAGTTCTTCCCAAGAAAGGTTGCCCCGGGCGATCTCTTGGCCCATATTCAGGAAATGCTGGGTGCACTCGCGGTATCTTCCCGAATCAAAAAATTCGGATGCCATATAAACCACCGCACCACACAGCCTGCCGCAGTGACTGGCTTCCGGCTCGATATGCCGCTGGATAAAGGACGATATAGACCCCCCGGAAACCCAGACAGCCATGCATAAATTCCCTACCATGCTGGTGACGCCACACGGACCTACCAGCTCCTTGCACGCTATGCGATTGGCATCGCTGGGTTCCAGGATCCAGGTCAAGACCTGGTGCATGGCGAGGGCCTGAGTAGAACAGATCTCTTTGTGCCGAATCGCCTCGCTAGCGCACAGATAAGCCCACCAGACTGCCTGGCGCCGTTCCATGGCGTAGGCCAGAAGGCGCCTGGCCTCCGGCATAAAATCGCCTGACACAAATCGCTCCATGGCTACCGCCACCGTGGGGTTGTCATCGAGCAGACGGATCGAGGCGGGCTCCAGGGTGAACAGGGCGCACACCTCCGCCGCGCGTTGGTTGAGCGCCGCTGCAGGCAGGGCAACAGTGGCTGGCGGTGGTTCGGCAGGGGCGGATTGCCACCCAGCCATCGCCCCCGGCCGGTCCAACACCGTATTCAGCAATTGCTTGTTCATGATTCTATCTCGGTGGTCCCAGCCAGATTACTGGGGGGGGGCGACATCCCAGTTTTCCCAAATATTGCCAGAAACACGCATGCCAGGAATAGGTTCCTTGAATTGCCGAAGCACCTGCAATCGCAGTTCAGCGGCGGAGAGCAGTTTGATCTCTTTCACCACCGGCTTCACAGGCGGAGGAGCTGGTTTTTTGGGCTCTACGGGCAGGGGCTTGGGCAAAGCTGCCAGCTTTGCGGTCAGTTCGGTAACGATTTTCCCACTCAGGGCAGCCAAGGCAGCCGCCCGGTTATTCAGGTGGTTCAGTTGGAGAGTCTGGTGAGCCCTGGACAACTCTAACGCCTTGTTTTTCACGGCGCTGTTAGCCCGGTCTACTTCAAATTGGGCTGGCAAAGCCGCGATAATCTCCTCCGCCTCCTTCAATCGAGGCGAAGGGTTCTTGGATTCCACCAGCAAGCCACACAACTTGGTCATCTCGGAGAGCAACCTGTTTTGGATTTCCTCCAGACTAGGAGCCTCCAACGGACTTGCGGGTGAATCAGGCATGATTTATCCTCTGGCTAGGTACTTATCAGATTTCATTCAGGCGAGACGGGTTATTAATTATTGTTTACCTGAGCCCCGCCAGCAGAGTATTGGCCAGACGCTTTCAGATTGATATTAACCGCATTCACCTGATAATTTCCATCAAGGTTCAGCGTTTCATTCGTAGTGGTGGTACTGACATCAGTCGGACCGACCTTAAAACTACTCGCCCCGGTTTCTAGCTGATTCATTTTATCGCTCGTCAGAATATTGCCAGAAGTAGACGACAATACGCGCGTGGTTTCTCCGTGTGTCTCTTTTATGCCGTTTTCATTGAGTTCAAATTTAATTTCTCCAAAAGACAGCGTAATACCCTTTTTCGTCATGAGGATTGAAGCTGTGCCAATGCTGATGTTGATCGCTTCGGGAGTGATAACGACTGAACCAGAAGTATCTGGAGAAGAACTGCTGACAATTTTGGCCCCCGTCGCTTCCAGAAGCAGCGTGCACGCCGCATCGCCCTTTCCCGTTTTGAGAAACGCACCCTCCTGATTGAGAATGAGGTCGGAACCGAAAGTGTCAGCTCCGTTTGGTACAGCACTAAGTTTTACATTTGGCTTATCCCCGGTAGCGTTTAGCGAGATGGAACCGGAATCGGATGTGTCCTTGCTGGATGCTACATAAACGATGGCCTGCTTGGTGGTCAGGCCAACGTATTTTCCTGCATTTATCGCGACTTCATGATCTTTGCTATTCAGGCTGATCGGTCCGATGCCAGCAGCCAATTTAATCTGGCCATGGGCTTGAGACCAGATTTCTGTTGAGATGTTTTCTTGGGTCATGAATTTTCTCCGGTAACTGTCCACTGGGAAACGGCTTAAATACATTAGAAAATTTATAGCCTTACTGTGATTTTCTTTGTCAGGGATACTATTTGTAAATTGATGCTGGCCAATTTTTAACTGCTAACTACCTCCACCCATTTTTCAGGTTCCTCGCCCAGGACCCAACGTTTCCACTCACCAGTAGTTGATGAGACTTTTATTCTCACTGTTTTTGTTAATTTTTGCTGGAGATTATCGGCTTGTTCTTCAACCACCCGTAATACTTCTATGACTTCTTCGGTAACTTTTGTGACTCGAGCAAGCTCAGAGGCCGCAAATAACTCAAGGGCCGCAACTTTCGTTGTCAACTCGCTTGCAATTTTTTCATATTTCTTCTTGGAATCGTCCATTCTTTTTTGAATTTCTTCTATATTTTTTTGGTTGTCTTGAATATCTTTTTCAAAAGCGTCTACCTGCTTATTAAGCTTCTCTACAGATTCCTTGGTTGCTAAATTTTTCTTAAGTTCTGCTATTTGCTTTTCGGCGTCTTCCTTTAGCTTTTTCATCTCATTCTGCATTTTTTCCTCAAGTTCCTTCTTATTTTGCTCTATTGCTTCTGCCTGCTTAGTGACTGCATCGGCCAAATCTTGAATTTTTTGCGTCGATGTCGCCTGCCAGGTAGTCAAATTGCTTGCCAGGCTATCAATTTGGGCTTGCATCCTTAACTCGAGCTCGTCTAATTTTGTTTGAAATGAATCAAGAAATATATAATTAGAATCTAAATATGCCAAATTTCTCTCCTCGGTGGCGAGGTCAAGCAGAAATTTGCTTTCGTACATGCCTATCAGAGTCAAGGCGATAATTTGCGCAATTTGCATGGCCATATTGGCTAATTGCCACTCTTTATTTTCGGCCAAAGACTGATCCACAGCAACAGTCACTGAGTATTGTACAAAAACCAGGGAGGTGATTAGCGCGGCCCCCCAGAGTATCGTGTAAAATTTTAACAATCTTTTCTGCGTGTGTTCAAAATCCTCGGCAGCTTGTATCGGTTTATTGTAGGTCAACCGATTGACAGCGCGATACACATTCAGGTTATCACCCATGTAATTCAGTTCGGCGACATCTCCGACATTCATTTTCGTAAGGCCAGCCCAACCCTTTCTTCCTTCTTCATCCTTTTTTCTTTCTAGTAACCCAGTAAACACCACATATCCACCCAGTGAAGCAAACCACTGTGCCGTTTCAAGAGCCCTACTCTTCCCTGTTGGCTCAAAATCTATTAAATTTGTATCTTTATCTACCTTTATTTTTTCTAGCAGCCGGATTCCATCGATGAATACTTCCGACTTCTTCCCGAAGGAATTGCTTATCTGTGAACCAAGGATATTCTGAGAGAGCGAGTTGCCAAGTATACTATTGTAGGCTGAGCTAGTCAGCCCCGTCATCATATTCAGGCTATCACCCAGGTTCATTCTTCAGGCCCTTTTATTGAACGGAGATATTGCTTTTTGACCGAACGGAAAACTGCTCTTTCTCCTGGTTGGTGATCAACATGCTCTCGGCATGGATATTGATGATCTCCGAACCAGGTACATCTGACAGCGTGAACTTGTGGCAGTTGTCAGCCGCCGTGCCACCTTGCGTTTTGGTGCGGAAGCCCGAGATGTAGGTGTTGGCCGGCATGACGTACGGCAGCACATTGCTGGAGTTGTAGACACTGCCAACGACCAATGGCCTATCAGGGTCGCCATGCTCGAAGGCCACTACCACCTCATGGCCCACCCGTGGCCAGAAAAAGGCCCCGTAACCCTGCCCTGCCCAGAACTGGGCCACCCGCACCCAGCAGGAGGTGTTGCCGCCATTCGCCTCGGCGGTATCCCACCAGAACCGCACCTGCAACCGGCCATAGGGATCGAGGCTGGCTTCCTGCCCCTCCGGCCCTGTGACAATCGCCGTCTCCACTGAACCCACTACAGGCCGGGGCAAGGGTGGCCACGGTTTCTGGTTCACACTGGCTGGCACCGCCTTGAACTGGTTGTTGTAACTGACTTTCGACGGCTCACCCGCCCAGAACATCCCCTCCTGGCTGCCTTCGTGAACCACTTCCAGCACGAGCCAGTTACCATCGGCATGGGGATGTTTGTGCAATTGAAACTGATAGCCGGGCAGCAAATTCAGACAGGTTCCAGAGCCTTCAGCAACCACTGCCTGGCATGCCGCCGCATTCGCCAGGTTTTGGGCCCGGTTTTGCACCGCATCGTAGATGTCGGACAGGGCAGATGGATCAGCTACGCCAGTTGGATTCACGCCATCAAAGTACCGGCTGGGAGAGGCCTCGTTCTCCTGCCAGGGCACCGCCGACCTTGGCACCTGCAGGGTGACGGTTCCAGCCTGCACCGCCTGCGGACCGGTTGCGGCACCGGTGAGCGACTGGTTGAACCGTTGAAAATGGGAGTCCTGCAACGCTACCTGGTTGTTGACCAGTTGCTGACTGGTTTTCCAGGTCTGGATCGACTGCCTGTCTTGCGAACCGCCTTCAGCGGCATTGAACTCGCAGACACCAAGGGAAGGGGCGACAGTGGTGAGGGTGGTCAGTATCAGTTCATGGTTGTTATGGGAATGGACCCAGTAGTGGGAGATACCTTCCTCGGAGCAGAGGCGCCGGGCAAAATCGAGATCGGTCTCGCGGTACTGGGTGCAGTAGTTGCGGCTGGTTGGGGCGGGGATGAGTTGCTGATTGCCACCCGAGACCGGCGCCAGCACCGTGGTGAGTATCTGCCCAGCCGATTGCTGCTGGAAGATACGGCTCCGCTTGTTGAGCGAGAGCAGCCAGAGGCGGGGCCGCAGCACCATCTCGTAATGATCGAGGTACTGATCACTTTTTGTGGCCGAAAAACTAGCAATCAGCCCATGGATGACCCGCTGTTCCCGCCCCTGGTGCAACAGGGTGACTGTGGCACACTGGCCGAGCAATTGGCCAAACGGCACTGGTTTGCCGGTGAGTGCTCCCAGTTGTAGTGTGAATTCAAACAGCCCGGACAGGCTTTCAGTGCCCCGGAATGACAACAACACCAACACATCGGGCCCCAACGGGGTCTGAATCTTGAAGGCAGCTTTTTCCTGAGAAAATGTGGCCATATTCCCTCAAATTTTTACTAGACCCAAGCCGGATAGCCTTTTAAGGACCCATGAAAACCGTTGGTGCACCGGAACCGACAATAGTGCCACTATGCCCCCAAACATCCCCCTGCTCGTCCCATGGGCCTACCACATGGCAAAAAATGTGGCGCTACCAAGGATCTTTAAATTAATCGGCCCCGTGCAAACCGTTTCACCACCCTCGATGATGGCAGGCAAGCCGCAGATAAAGACGGTGGACGCACTTGGACCTGTCACCGCGCGACCCACATGAGGCACCACGCCGGTGATCATTGGGCACCCATGAAGACGCCATTCAGGGAAGCGGGCATGCCCATTACTTCACCTGCAGACAGAATCGAGGCTAATCCATAAATGTGATCAATAATAATCTAGCACATGAATTTTCTTTTGAGGAAAAATATTGGATTTTCTGCTGAATAACATCATTCCGTCGATTGCCCCGATTCAGGACGGGGCAAACATAACCACCGCGCGAGGCCCTGGATGTTCGAGGCATTTTCTGACTACATCTCAATCAGTTGTTGACGAGTAGCTGGATGGGATTTGGGAGTTGGTTGTTTATTGGGGTTTTGGTTGGGATCAATTTGCGGCTTTGACGGGTTGGGGGCCTTGTAGCCATTTGCGGATGGCTTCTTGGCGGGGGCGTTCGCCTTGGTTGTAGCCTCGGGCGGGGGCGGTATCGGGCTCGGAGTCTGGGTCTGTTTCGGTGGCGAAAGTGGGGAGATTTTGGCTGGCCATTTTGAGCCACTGTTTGCCTTGACGCTGGAAGAGGCTGAGGGTGCAAGGATAGGTGTAGCGATCGACCTGGAGGATTGGCTTGGCCCAGGTGGCGACGATTAGCCATTCAGCCTCTTGGAGATCGCAAGCAGCCCGGAGGGAAATGCCGCGCATGGACCAAAGATCGGCCAGGGCATGCCTTTGGCCGTTGATGGGTTTGAGGTTGGCGCGGTCTTCGAGGACGACCAAGAACCCCTCGGGTGGGATTGGCAGGCTGGTTGATGCTTTTACGGGGGGATCGGTCTCGGTGGCGATGACGGCATCGCGTAGGCGGGCCTCGGTGGCGATGCGGTAGCGGAAGCCCCTTTCTTGGGGCAGTTTATTTTCGAGGTAGTCGGTCGCTTTTTCGGCAAATTCGGCGGTGCGGGGGGAGAGGTTGGGATTGTTGCGCACCTCGATTAGGCGGGCCAGCCTTTCTTGCCTGAGGCCTTCGCCTAGGGGTGGGTAATCTTCGGGCTTGTCGCGCAGCATGGCGGCGATTTCGGTGCGGATGTCGCTGTCGAGGCGTTTGGTTGCCAACTGGGAGGCAAGGCCACCCGCCTGTTGGACCACCCAGAGGGCGACCAGGGTTGGCAATAGAGTGAGAATAGTGCCGTAGGCACACTTGGCGTTTTGGCCGGGGTAGTATTTTTGCATTTGCACCCAGGCTGCGACCGCAAAGGTGATGCCGATAGATAAAACCGGGGCCAAAATGAGAGGGAACCCGGTTAGGTATAGGCCTAACAGAGAGACAACCATAACGGCACCAGCGATGCCGAAGACTTTACGCGGATCCATGCCAAACCTTTCGCGCTTTTGCGCCTTCGCTTTAATGCGCTTTTACTTTTGAGCCAACCTAACTTGCGGCAAACGATTCGGTGTAAAATTATAGCGTGGGGATTGGACCGGGGTTCCCCGGGTTGCCCATAGTTTCATTTTAGTGGATTTACGCTGATGCGCCTGATTGCCAAATTGCGCTGGCTGGTTTGCCTGCTGTTATGCGGGGGAATGTTTTCACCTGTGGTAGCTCAGGAGGGGGTGGCCCCAGCCCTGCCTGATGGGTGGGAATTGCAGGTAGAAAACCTGACCCGGCTAGGGATGCGCTTCTGGCGTGTGCCTGGGTGTGCGGTGGCGGTGGTGCATGATGGAAAAGTGCTGATGGTTCGGGGATTTGGCACCAACAGTTTGAACGGTAAGGAGGCGGTGACGGGGGACACGGTATTTCCGATTGCCTCGTGCACCAAATCGTTCACTGTGACGCGTTTGGCGCAACTGGTGGACCAAGGGAAAGTGGGTTGGGATGACCCGATCGTGAAATATTTGCCTTGGTTTCGGCTGGCTGATGCGGAGGCTACTGGGAAGGTGACTTTGCGGCATGCGGCGAGCCACACGGGGGGCGTTGGAAGCCATGACTTGCTGTGGTATCGGTGGGGAGGGAGTTTAAGGGAGCGGGTGGAGCGATTGGCCGGGGTGCCTGTTGAAACCAAACCGGGGGAGAAATTTACCTACCAGACTAGCCTTTTCACGGCGCTTGGGTTGGTGGAGGAGGCTGTGGATGGGCGGCCTTGGGAAGAGCAAATTCGGGTGGAGTTGCTTGAGCCGCTGGGGATGGGGAACACCTGGGCTGATCCGGGGAAGATTGGGGCAAAGCTGGAGCGGGCGCAGCCGCATCGACTGACGGCCAACGACAATCCAGCCTTGTGTGAGGGCTATCCGTTTGCGGGGCCTGACCCGGCTGGCAGCATTCATTCGACAGCACGCGACATGGCAAAGTGGGTGCAATTTCATTTGAGTGATGGGACGACCAGCGGGGGCAAGCGGCTGGTATCGGCGGCGCAAATGGATGCGATGCACACCTTGCAGATTGCGCAAACCTTTTCGCCGACACTGCGAGGGTTGAACCCGAGCGCGCAGGGGATGGGTTATGGACTGGGGTTCACGGTGTATGACCAGCGGGGCGAAAAGGTGTTGGCGCATGGCGGGGCGGTGGATGGGATGCGGGCGCAGTTCAGTTTTGTGCCGGGCAAAAAACTGGGACTAGTGATTTTGTGCAATATGGGGTTAACACGGTTGAACCTGTCGCTGACGCACCATTTGTTGGATTTGTTTTTGGGGCATAAGGGTCGGGATTATAACGGGTTGGTTTTCAAGCAGCAGCGTAAGGATGTTGCGGAACTGCTGGAGCGGGCCCGGTTGGCTGGGGAGAAGGCGACAGCGCGAGCGGCAGCCATTGATGGAGGAGAGCTTGAGGGGATTTATGTTCACCCGGCCTATGGTGAGGCGAAGCTGTTTATGCGGGATGGGGTGCCCATGTTCAAGCTGGGTGCGACGGAGACGCGTTTGCGGCTGGTTGGGCCTGCGTGTTGGCTAGCGGAAGCGGAGCCATTTGGCGGGGCAATTATCGAGTACTTGCCGGGGGGGAGGGCGAAACTTCGGGTTTCGGGTGAGGTCAATTTGGAACTGATGCGGAAGCCTTGATGGTGGTTGAGCTTAGGCGGTGTGATTTTAGGCTCGGACGGCGCCGCCATTGACGCGAAGGATTTGGCCGGTGATCCAGGAGGATTGGGGGCCGGCAAGGAAGCGGACGGCTTGGGCGATGTCATCAGGGGTGCCCCAGCGGCCGAGGGGAGTTTCGGTGAGGGCGCGGCGTTGCCAGCCTTCGGGGGCTTTTTCTCCCCAGGAGGTTTTGACCCAACCGGGTGCGACGGCGTTGATGCGGACTTGTGGTGCGTAGTGTTTGGCGAGTGCCTTGGTGAGTGCCATGACGCCACCCTTGATGAGGCCAAAGAGTTGGCCGCTGTCGCCTTCCATGCCTGAATCTGCTTGATCCCAGCCCATGGTGATGATGGAGCCGGTGCCGCGGGCGCGCATTATTTCGGCGATTGTTCTGGTGGCTTCGAGGGTGCCGCGGGCATCGACCGCCCAGAGGCGGGCCAATTTTTCGTCGAAAGTCCAGTTGGGGCCTGGGCCGGTGAGGATGTCTGTGCCGGCGTTTTGGACCCAAATATCGACTGGACCGGCTAGTGCTTCGGCTTGGTGCACCAGTTTTTTGGCGGAACCTTCGGGGAAGAGGTCGGCTTGGAGTGTGAGGGGTGGGGTGTCCCACAATTGGCAGAGCTTGGCGGTTTGGTCGAGAAGGGCCTGATCGCGGCCATGGCAAATAATGCGGGCACCGGCTTTTGCCAATTCGATGGCGATGGCGCGGCCTATGCCTTTACTGGCGCCCAGTACCACGGCTGTTTGGCCTGCCAACTCGCGGGCGGCCATTTTGCCTGGGACGGATAGGCCGTCGAGCTTGGTAAGCAGCTGGGACATTGTTTGGTGGAGCGTGGGGTGGTGCCAACCTGGAACAATTTGGGCCACAGGGAAGAGAACGAAGCGGCGGTCTTGCAAGCGGGGGTGGGGTATTTGCAGGCCGGGGGTGTTGATTATTTGATCGTTGAAAAACAGCAGATCGAGGTCGAGGGTGCGGGGGCCATCGGGTGCGGAGCGGATGCGGCCTTGGGCTTGCTCGATGGCGAGCATGGCTTCGAGCAGTTGGTTTGGCTGGAGTTGGGTTTGGAGGAGGGCGGCACCATTGAGGAACTGGGGTTGGCCAACGGGGCCACCAACAGGGCTGGTCTCGCACCATGGGGAGACGCGGAGGACTTGGGTGTTGGGGATCTGGTTGAGAAGTTGAACGGCCTGGGTGAGATGGCCCAAGCGGTCGCCCAGATTGGACCCGAGTGCAATGACGGCAAGGTGGTTGGCAGTGTTAGGGCTCATTCGAGCCAACTCAGGACGATGAGGGCTTGGTAGGTGGCCGAGGCGGTGGAACTGTCGCCTTTGGTTAGGCCGTAGCCGCCATCTGGATTGCGGCAGGAGGCGATGAAGGCTTGCAGTTTTTGGGTATCTGGCTTTTTGCCCAGCATTTTAAGGGCACGCATGACCCGGTAGCAGGTGTCGAGATCTGATGGGGTTTGTTCGGATTTGCCCCAACCGCCTGCTGATTTTTGGCCAGCCAGTAATTGGGCTGCCACAGCGGCTTTTTCTTCGTCTTTGATTTGGACCCCCAAACGGAGCTTGGCGGCGGTGGCACCACCCAAAAGGCGGTTGTCTTGGGGGGCGGCAGCGATCGCTTTTTCGATGATTTGTAGCCAGGGGGCCGAATTGGCTGGAGAGCGTTTGCCGGCCTCGAATGCGGCGGCGGCCAGGCGGATGGATTCAAAATCTGTGGCCAAGGATTCGAGGTGGGCGAACTGGGCGGGTAGTTTACCGGCAACCTGTGGACTTTTTTCGGCGGCGAGATCGTGCAAGGCCATTAGGCCCACGGCCTGAAGGGCTGGGGCGGCGGGGCCGGGTTTTTGGTCTGGCGCATCGGCAAATCCATCAGGTGTGAGGCACCCGAGAACAAACTCGCGGCAGGCAAGTAGATCGGCTGGTTGGACGCCCAACAGGCGAAGGGCGCGAACGGCCCCCAAGGTGGCGCGTAGGGAGGCTTTGGCGCCCGGGTTGGGGGCATAGCCACCCATGGGCATGGCCAGGGTTGCCAGATAGCGGGAAGTTTGGGCAACTTGCTCGGGCGGGAGGTTGGGCTTGGCCTTGGTTTGGGAGCTAGGAACGGCAGGCGACTGGGCCAAAAAGAGCGCTTGCACCATGAGTGCGAATGGCAGGGTGGGGCAGATCATCGGGTGGGCTCTTGGGAAGTAAATATCTTGCGGCGGGAATTTTGGGGGTGGGCATGGGCAGGAGGTGAGAAACCTGCGATCTCAACTGTTATCTTAACAAACAAGAAGCATTTGTGCGAAGGGTTTAGGGAGACGCCTGCATGTCGGACCAAAAAGCGGCCGGCCGAACTGGGAAAAAACCAGATGGGCCCAAGAATAGCTTGGCAGGCCAGGGTTGGAAATGGCTGACTCTGTTGATGATTTTGGTGCTGTTGGACCTTTTGATCATTTTCAAATGGCGGGGAAGCGGCAACCAAGAAAACCCCGAGTGGCTGGACCGGATGAACCGGGGTTTGGCATGCCTTGAGCAGTTTCAGTATGAGGGTGCCACCAACCAGTATGAGCAGGCTTTGGCGATTAAACCGAAAGACATTCCAACGCGGATCAATCTTGCGATTGCCTTATTGAACGAGGCGAAGCCGGAAACGCTGGACCGGTCTGTGGAATTGTTGAAAGGGGTGATCGCAGAGCAACCGGGCAACCCCTATGCGAACTACTCCTTGGGAATGATTTTGCAATATCGGAACGACATTGAGGGAGCGCTGCCTTATTTCGAAGCGACAACGAAGGCTGCCCCGGAAGATGCGCATGCATGGTACCACTTGGGCAAATGCCTGACGGAGCTGGATTTGCGACCGGATGAAGCTTTTGAGGCGCTGAAAGAGTCGGTGAAATTGGAACCGGCGTTGAATGCGGCGCGTTATGCGTTGGCGATGCACCCAAAGACGCCGCAAGGCGACCGGAAGCAGATGCTGGATGAGCAGCGGGCATTGGCGGAGGCGATATGGGAGCGGGAATACAAGGTGCGCTACTACGACATGGGGCCCCATGCTGAGGCAGTGCCTCTTGCCGTGGTTGTACCAACGCCTAGGACGCAACCGTTGGCGGTGGCTGAAGAGAAAGTGGCATTGGGCGCGAACACCGAATGGCTTTCGGGGCAAAAATCACCTGCGGCGGAGTTGATAGCCCGACAGGGGCGGGCAGCGGTGGTATTGGACCGAACAGGCAACGGAGTGGAAGACCTTTTTCTGCCCGGGGCCGTGATTCGCAATGGGCGACCGGGCGACCTGCTTTTGACGCCTGAAGGCGAAGGTTGGAAGGATGTGACTGCGGAAGCGGGTTTAGCAAGCGGAGACGGCTGGGTGGCAGCGGCTGGCGACTTGGACAACGATGGCAAGCCGGAGTTGTTGGTGGCTGGCAATGACGGCTTGAAAGCGTATAAAAACACCGGGAATGGTGTTTATGTTGGCTTGGCCCTGACGGCGGGGAAAACGGTTGAGCCGGGCAAGTTCACCAGCATATCGCTTGCGGACTTGGATCAGGATGGCGACTTGGACATTTTGGCGGCCCGGATGGACGGGGCGGGGAAGGATGCCATTGCGGTGTGGTTTAACACCTCGGAGGCGGTTGAGGCGGCTGCAGGCAAGCCTGCGGAACCACTGAAGTTGAAATTTGAGGCGAAGGCTTTGGCTGGAGCGGAAGCACCTGGGCCATTGGCTGGGATGGTACTAGCGGATGTGGATGGCGATGCCGACTTGGATTTGGTGCTTTTACCTTTGAATAAAGGGAAGCCGGTGTGGGTGCGCAATGACCGTTTGTCGCGTTTCAAGACATTGGCCATTGGTGGGGATGTGATGCCAGATGCCCAGTGGCAAGCGTGTATTGGCCATGTGGGCAACCTGTATAGCCCGGCGAATTTGGTGTTGTTGCGATCGGACGGCAATGCCTTTCGGGCGCAGTGGGGCCCTTTTGGGTGGAAGACCAACGAACTGGCTCTGCCGGGCGGGAAGCAGGCGTTGCGATTGGACCTGAATTTGGATGGGGACCCGGATCTTGTGTTTTTGGGCAACGACGGGATGGCCCGTTTTTCAGCGGGGATGTGCCGTGATGGAACGCTTTTAGATATGGCGGCGAACTTGGACGGGATGGTGGCCACCTTAAAAAACACAGGTGACCATATTGAGATTTTAGGGATTAGAAAAGAAGGCGGACTGACCCGAATGGGTTTGCTTCTACCAAGGCGGCACATGTTGGTGGTGAAGCCGACGGGGTTGAGGAAGACGGGTGATTATTTGCGAACTAGCGCGGAATCTGTGGGTACGCTGGTGGGAGTGTTGGCGGGGGCGTTTCGGGGTTGGGACGAGGTTGGCACTGGGCAGAGTTTGGGGCAATCGAGCCGGGCGATTCGGATTGGCACGGGGCCGCTTGAATTCGCGCAAGCCTTGCGACTGCGCTGGCCTGATGGCGTGCCGCAGGCAGAGCTGGACCCGTCGGTAGACACTTTGATCAACATAGCCGAGAAAACGCGCAAAAGCACGAGTTGCCCGGTGATATTCATTGAGGGAGAAAAGGGGTGGGAGTATGTGACTGACTGCCTTGGGCCAGGTGCCTTGGGTGAGCAGGGCCCGGATGGCTCGGTACGGCCATCGCGGCCTGTGGAGGTGTTGCGGCTGCCGGCTGGTGTTGGAAGCAAGAAGGGGAAATTCAAACTGCGGCTTGCAGAGCCCATGGATGAGGCGATGTATCTGGATGGGGCGAGGCTGGCGGTTGTTGACCACCCGATTGGAACGGAGGTGTGGGCTGACGAACGGTTTAATTTCAGCGGTGCGGCCCCCACGAGTGAGCTTTTGCTGGTTGGCAACTTGGTAGGAGCCATTGAAGCCACAGACAACGCAGGTGAAAACGCACTGCGCGTTTTGGGTCAGCGGGACGGATTGAGTGTGACGAATTTCCCACGCTTGAGCTGGATGGGCATGGCGGGGCGACACAAGCTGGATTTGCGATTTCCGGCACCTGCAGGGAGTGGGCCGTTGGTTTTGTGCGCGGATGGGGGGTTGGATTATCCTTATCCGGAATCGATCAACGCGGCGACGCAGGCCGGTGTGGAGCTGATTTCGCCCACCTTGTCGCAAATGGGCCCGAACGGAAAATATCTGTCACTGGGTGAAGTGGGCTCGCCTGCTGGATTGCCCAAGGCGATGCTTGCCCGGTTGCCTGAAGGAGCGAAGGCAGGCGAGGCTTGGCGGCTGGAAACCAACTTGCGGGTTTATTGGGACCGGTTGCGATTGGGCCGGCTGATTGGTAACGCGGAAACGGGGCAGTTGCCCGGGGTGAAGGTGCGTTGGATGGATGCAACAACCGCAGTGCTGGAGCGGGTTGGTTATGCCAAGGAAATAATGCAGGGAGAGCTGGTTGGGTATGACGGCAATGTGAAAGAGCCGGTATCGGCCAGCGCCTGGACGGGACGATTCACGCGGCTGGGAGATGTGCGGGAACTGACTGCAGAAACAGATGACAAGGTGGTGGTGTGCGGGCCGGGTGAAGCGGTTGAGTTGAGTTATAACCTGCCGGAAGAAGGCCCGGGTGAGGGGATGACCCGGACGGTGCTTTTGCGGGTGCATGGATGGTGCAAGGACACCTCGCCCACGACGCTTTCGGGGGCGAGTGTTGAGCCATTGCCTTGGCGGGGTATGAAGAGTTATCCGTGCGAGCCATCCCCGGTAGAGAAAGAATGGGCCGGCAAGTGGAATACGCGCCGGTTCAGGTGATAGAGCGCGTGAAAAGGACCTGGTTTTGAGGTTTTGCCAAACTGGCAAAGGGAGTTTGAGATGAGTGATGTAGATTTGACGAGCGCACCAGCGATGAGCCAGTTGGAGTGTTTTCCCAACCCGAGGCCTGAACGGGACTACGTGATTGAGATCACCTGCCCGGAGTTCACGACCGTGTGTCCGAAAACGGGCCAGCCGGATTTTGGGACGCTTGTGTTCAGCTATGTGGCCGACAAGACCTGTATCGAACTGAAATCTTTGAAGGTTTATTTGCAGCGTTACCGCAACCAGGGAATTTTTTATGAAGTGGTAGTGAACAAGATTCTGGATGATTTCACGGGTGTGGTGAAGCCGAGGCGTTGCACGCTGACTGGCAAATTCACGCCACGCGGTGGCATTTCCAGCACGATCATCGCTGAATACACGGCCGGCAAATGACGCTTTTTCCCCAGCCAGCCGGACGGGCGGAGAATCCTGACCGGTCGGTATTGCTGGACGAGTATTTGGGCCTGTTGCCTTACCCCCCTTATCCCGTGCAGGAAGAGGCATTGCTGGCATGGTTTGGTGACGACCAAGGGGTGCTGGTGTGCGCCCCGACTGGAACCGGTAAAACGGCGATTGCGCAGGCGGCACTGTATGAGGCTCTGCGCACCAACACGCGGGCCTATTACACGACGCCACTTATCGCTTTGACTGACCAGAAGTTTCATGAGCTTCGTGAGACGGTGGTAGCGTGGGGTTTTCCGGCTGATAGCGTGGGGCTGGTAACAGGCAACCGGCGGGTGAACCCGGATGCGCCCATTCTGATTGTGGTTGCTGAAATTTTGCTGAACCGATTGCTGCACCCTGAGACCAGCACTCTTGAGGGTGTGGGCGCGGTGGTGATGGACGAGTTTCACAATTTTGCCGACCCTGAGCGGGGGATTGTGTGGGAACTGTCGCTAGCACATTTACCCAAAAATGTCCGCTTGCTGTTGTTGAGCGCCACCGTTGGCAATGCGCTGGAATTTTTGAACTGGCTGGACCGATGCCACGGGCGGAAGCTGGAATTTGTGGAGGGGCGCGAGCGGAAGGTTCCGTTGAGTTTCCACTATGTAGCCGACGAGTTTTTGCCAGACCAGCTCAGCCACATGGCGAAGGGAGAAGGCGAGCAGCGTAAAACGCCGGCTTTGGTTTTTTGTTTCAACCGCGACCAATGCTGGAGCGTGGCTGAGGTGTTGAAGGGTCAGGATTTGCTGCCTGCTGGTGTTCGTAGCGAACTTTTGGCGGCTTTGGAAGCTGAAGAGCTGAAGCGTGGTGCCGGGCCCCGGCTGGCAACGCTTTTGCGACGGGGGATTGGTGTGCACCACGCAGGGCTGTTGCCACGCTACAGGCGGCTGGTGGAGAGCCTTTTCGAGCGCAAATTGCTGGCTGTGGCGGTATGCACCGAAACGCTTGCGGCGGGAATTAACCTGCCGGCGCGATCGGTGATTTTGACCAGTTTGGCCAAGGGGCCGGCAAGCGGGCAGAAGTTGATCGACGCTAGCAGCGCGCAGCAAATCTTTGGCCGAGCCGGCAGGCCGCAGTTTGATGACAAGGGTTTTGTTTACTGCATGGCGCATGAAGACGATGTGCGCCTGACGCGTTGGAAGAGGCTGTTTGAGGCCATTCCGGAAGACACGAAAGACCCGATGCTACTGCGCAAACGGAAAGACCTGAAGCGCAAAAAGCCAGAGAAAAGTGAGAAGTATCTTTATTGGACTGAGCCGCAGTTTTTGCAGCTTCAGCAGGCGGCGCCGGCCAGGCTTTATAGCAAGGGGCCCCTGCCTTGGCGGTTGTTGGCCTATTTATTGGAATTATCGCCTGAGGTGAACAAGATTCGTTCGGTGATACGCAAGCGGCTATTGGATTCGCCGCGAATTAAGGCTGGCGAGCTGCAACTGGACCGGATGCTTCTGGCGTTACACAAGGGTGGCTATGTGAAGCTCGAACCGGCCCCGCCTGAGCCGCAGCCTGGTGTGCCCGAGCCGGCTGCTGGTGCGAAGGCTGAAGGAGGATTGGTGGTTCCGCCCGAGACGGCGACGGCCACTGACAAGCTTCCCCGGTTGTTGGCATTTCGGGGAGTGAACCCGATGCTTGCGGATTGGCTGTGCCCACTTCTGGTGAAGGCGGACGACACGGAGCGGTTGCAGTTGCTGGAAGGGCTGATGGAAGTGCCCGGCAACTTG
>CAIWHS010000061.1 GCA_903912515.1 uncultured Planctomycetaceae bacterium | reverse complement strand
ATTGAAATCGCCAGCCGTGATCACCCGGCCATTTGGCAAGGGGCGGGTGGTTTATTTTGCTGCAGGGGTCGATGCGGGCTATTACCTTTATGCCTACCCCTGGCAGCGGGTGATGCTGGCGAATGCGGTACGTTGGGCGGCAGGGTCGGCACCGCCGGTGCAGGTGAAGGCGCCCATGTGTGTGCATGCGACCATTCGACGGCAGGTGGAGGCGAACAGGCTGGTGGTCCATCTGTACAACGACATCAACACCACGGCTGGACGGGCACTGCCGCAGGATGATGTTCCTTTGCGGGAAGAAACCTTGCCCATTTATGGGATTGAGGTGGTGTTTGATGGTGGGCTTGGTGTTGAAAAAGTGATAATGCAGCCGGGGGGCGAGGAATTAAAAGTTATGAGCGATGGCAAAAACAGCAAGGTGGTGGTGCCGAAATTGGCAATCCATCAGTTGGTGGTAGCTGAATTGAAGTCTAAATAGAACCGATTTGAAGAATGTAAATATATATAGATGGCTTGGACGGGTTGGTGCTGTGCCAGTTAGCTGTTGTGTTGGTGCCATTGAGTGAGGCGGTTGATGCCGGCATCGAGTGAGAGGATGGGTTGGTAGTTGAGGTCGGTTTGGGCGGCGGCGAGGTTGAACCAGTGGGCGGTGGCGAGTTCGCGGGCGACGAAACGGGTCATGGGCGGTTCGCCGGGCAGTTGAAAGCAGGCCCAGGCGAGCTCGGAAGCGACACCTAGAGCGTAGGCCAGGCGGGGGGGGATGGTTTTGGTGACTGGTTTTTCGCCCACAGCACCGAGGAGGCGGTTGACCAACTGCCACAGGTTGGTCGGCTGGCCGTTGGCGATGAAATAGGCTTTGCCGGCACAGGGTGAACCGGGAGCCAGACGCTGCAGTGCGAGCAGGTGCGCGAGCGCGGCGTTTTCGACGCAGGTGGTATCAACCAGGCCACCGGGGCCGACACGGCGCAAGCGGCCCGCCCGGGCACGGGCTACCAGACGGGGGAGCAGGTGCGGGTCGCCCGGGCCCCAAATAAGGTGGGGCCTGAGCGCACAAACGGCTAGGGATGGGGAATTGGCTGTCAGGGCCTCGCGCTCAGCAATGGCTTTGGTGCGGCTGTACAGGCTTGCGTACTGCTTGGGATAGGGAGCCGATTCGTTGATGCCTTGTTGGTCGCCATGGTGGAAGACCACGCTGGGCGAGCTGGTGATGACCAGCTTGGGAATGGCTTCGGCTTTGCAAGCGGAGAGGATATGGCGCGTGCCCAGCACATTGGGGCGCCAGTAATCGGCCAGGCTGCCCCATATGCCGGCTTTGGCGGCGACATGGCAGACTGCATCGCAGCCGGCCACGGCACGGCGCACAGCATGTGGGTCTTCGAGGGAGCCCTTGAATTGTTCGATGCCCAACTGATGGAGCTTGGGGTAGTGGCTTCGGGAAAGGTGACGGACGCGGTAGCCGTTTTCTACCAGCAACGAGGCGATCGCTCCGCCCAAAAAACCACCGGCCCCGGTGACAAGAACCGATTGGCTCATCGCATCACCCGGTTGTAGTAAACGGTTAACAGCTCGCGCTGGACTTTGCTGTTATGCCGTTTGTCGACCGGGATGGCCTTGTGGCGGACGACCGTTTTGACCGCTTTGGTGACTGGGCAGGCTTTGAGTCGGGCGCGCACGGCACCGAGGACTTTTTCGGCATTGGCTGTGGGGCTGATCTGCACCGCAAGGACGGGTTTTTGGTTGGGCGGTTGGCCGATGCCTACGAGTGCGGCGCGGAAGACGCCTTGTTCTTCCAGAGCCACGGCCTCGATGCTATCGGCTGGCAGGTCCCCTGTGGGGGTGCGTACCCGTTGTGATTTGCGCCCAAGGAACCAGATGCGACCGAGAGAATCGAGATAGCCCAGATCGCCCATGCGGTGATAGGGCCGGCCCTCGAGGGTGAGTTTGTGGAGTGCGTCCATATCAGGGCGGTTGAAATAGGACTGAGTGACTTGGTCGCCAGCGACGGCGATCTCGCCCACCTCGCCTTGCTGGAGCACCTGAGGGGGGTTGGCCGGATCGAGCGGGCCATCCTGCAGGGCGAGGATACGAACCGTGGCGCCGGGGGCCGGCCAGCCGACGCAGGTGCCCTTGCCTTGGGCGGTGAGGTGGCTGGTGGATTCGAGGATGTCGACGCTGCCAATGCAGGCAACGGGCAGGGCCTCGGTAGCGCCGTAGGGCGTGAAGACT
>CAIWHS010000060.1 GCA_903912515.1 uncultured Planctomycetaceae bacterium | reverse complement strand
CCACTATTCTCCAAGACGCAGGCTCGCACCACAATCGGGTCGTGCACCGTTTGCGCTTGGCGGCCCCGCGAAAAACCCGCCAGCCACACCTTCTGGGTGGCAGGGTCAGGGGTTATGTCTACCGAAGCGAAACCCACGCGTAAGGGTGAAGCCCCGGCATCCGTGCTGGCCACAGCCCGATTGTCCACACCTAACGGCACGCCGCCCACCACCACCCAGCAGGTTATAGCCCCCAGCACCGCCACACCCCACCATGCCAATTTGGGCCCCATGGTCGTGCTCCTCTCACCTGTTTCAAGTTCCAAAGGCACACAGCCAAAAACCTACCAAATACTTAAACTACAATTACATAAACCCACTCTACCCACCCACGCCGGGTTTGTCAGACCCCCCCGGCAATCATTCAGACCACTTTTCCAATATTTCCAACAACTTTGATTGATAGAAGGGGCCCTCCTACCACCTGCGGCACCGATGGCAACCTGTACTTCACAGAGCTCGCCCAAGACAAAGCTGGCAAACTTCAAATCAAGCCCACACCAGCCGGCCCTGCCACCTACTTTTACAACCTGGGCGGAGCCTGAGCTAAAGGCGATCCCACAAGCAACTGCCTTGCCACCGCTTAGGCAATAGCTGCCATTTCATTTTGGGCGCTAGCAACTATTTTTTGCCCAATGCTTTGCTCATAACTCCGCTGGTTTGCATCTAGGCTTTTAGAATTGCGGGTTAGGGTAACTGACTGCCAAGCCCATGGAACAACCGATTTTCCTTGTGCTAAACTGCACTGATCGCTTTTTGTATTGGCTTCAGTTCGGGATACTCACCATGAACACCCGCTTGATGCTTGCAGCACTGGCTATAGCTTGTCAATTTCCGGTTTGGCTTGTTGCCCAGACCGACACTGGCAGTGACGCCAAAGCCTTGCCGACTGTGCCGGCGGAATTCAGCATCCAATTCTTCGCCAAGGAACCCCTCGTCCGCCAACCCTGCTCGATGGCTTTTGATGCCAAGGGCCGGCTCTTTGTGGGCATGGGGCCCCAGTATCGCAATCCCCAACCCGACACCCCGGGTGATTCGGTGGTGCTGGTGGAAGACTCCGATGGCGATGGCATCGCCGACAAAACCAAAGTCTTCGCTACCGGCTTCAACTGCATCCAAGGCCTCGCCTGGCATGGCAACGATTTATGGGTTGCCAATTCCCCCGACCTCACCGTGGTTCGCGATGTCGATAACGATGATGAGGCTGACCGCTATGTTCGGCTCTTCACCGATCTTGGCAATCTGGAACATGGCTTGCACGGCCTCAACTGGGCACCTGATGGCAAGCTCTACATGAGCAAGGGGAACTCCAAAGGGCTGACTAAGCCCAACCGGATCGCCCCCAAACCCTTTCGCGACCTGTGGGGCGTCACCGCACCCGAGGGATCACCTGATTTCCCCGAGCCAGTCACTTTCAAAAAAGGCGCCTACCAACACCAGTACCAAGACCCGGCCGATGATTGGGGCAACGAGGGTGGCATCCTGCGCTGTGACGATGGCGGCAAGAACCTGGAAATCGTCGCCCGGGGTATGCGAAACCCGTGGGACCTGACCATGGATGATGGTTTCCATTGGCTTGGCAATGACAATGACCAAACCGGTGGTGATCGTATTTACATGCCTTTTTACGGGGCGCACTTCGGCTGGAATCACCCCTGGAGTTCACATTGGGGATTGCAACCGCACGCACCAACCGCCCCGGAAAGTGGCCCGCTGTATGAAGGATCCGGAACGGGCATGACATTTTGCAATTCGCCCCAGTTTCCCGCTTCGTATCAGCAGGTTTTCCTGATCAACGACTGGCTGCGCAAAACCACCTTCAAATGGACGCCCACATGGGAAGGTGCCTTGATGAAACCAAAAGGTGGAACTTGGGAACCGTTCATTCAAGGGGGCAACTCGCTGTACCGCCCCACAGACCTGGAATTCGGTCCCGATGGCGCCCTGTGGATTCTAGGCTGGGGCAGTGGCTACGGGGCCGAATGGAAAGATGGCCAACTGACTAACGAGGGCAGGATCTTTCGCGTTGCCTCGAAGCAGGCAAAGCCCCCCCTGTGGAACTCGGCAAAACGGGCCCTACCCATTGCGCAATGGACCGTGAGCGACCTGATCGATGACTTCACAGGCCCGCTTCCCATTTGGCGCATCAACGCCGCTGATGAACTCGTCCGCCGAGGCGCGAGCGTGCAAGCCGATCTGATGAGCGCCTTGCAATCGAAACAACTCACCACCATGCAAGAAACCTGGACGGCATGGACCCTCGGTCGAATCGCCCCCAAGACTGATCCAGCCCACACCGATGCAACGGTCACCAATTACCTGACCAATCTGCTGGCGGAACAATCGACCGCTTCACTCAACCTGCGCATCCAGGTTATCCGCATCCTTGCCTTTCGGGTTCGCGAGCAGGGCGAGAGTAACGCCTTGCCCAAGAATCTGGTCGCGATGCTCAGTCACAAAAACCCCCGCTTGCGCTTCGCTGCGGTGCAGGCGGTAGTTCAGGCCAGGCAACAGGAGCTCACCCCTGCTTTGCTCCAACTCTTGGCTATCGAACCCGACCGCACCATCTACTACGCCGCTTGGCAAGGGCTGCGCGCACTGCAAAGCACCACACAGCTGCAACTGCTCTTAAAAGCCCAAAACGGCGGTGCTCGCGCAGGGGTTCTGCTGGCACTCTTGGAATCGAACAGCCTAAAAAACGACCAACTCGCAACCTTGGCCCAGGATGCCGACATGGCAACCCGGCAAATCGCCTCCATGCGGTTGAACCATGCCACCGGTATCAGCGGTGG
>CAIWHS010000059.1 GCA_903912515.1 uncultured Planctomycetaceae bacterium | reverse complement strand
CAACTTACATAAGCCTCAAGTAATGGTGCGGGGTAGGGGGATGCCACTAGAGCTGACCTTTTCCTGTATTAGGCCGGTTTCGGGCCACCATTGCGGCAAGTGCAACAAATGCCACGAAAGGCAGCAGGCATTTATTCAGGCGCAAATGAACGATCCAACCAAGTACGCCAAAAATAACAAGGAGAACCAATGTACGGAGTGACCCGCGAGATTCCCTTTTGCTACGGCCATCGATTGCTTGACTATTCAGGGAAGTGCAAATATCTGCACGGGCATAACGGCACTGCGGTGATTTCCTTGGAGGGAGAATCACTGGACCAATTGGGAATGGTCGTGGATTTTAGCAAATTGAAACAAACTTTGGGGAAGTGGATTGATGACCATTTGGACCACCGGATGATATTGCACCGAGATGATCCGGCCCTTGAATACTTGCGAGCTCAAGGGGAACCTATCTATGTGATGGATTTGAATCCAACGGCTGAAAACATTGCCAAGCTGATATTTGACCAAGCCCGTTTCTTTGGGTTTCCGGTGGTTGAAGTGAAACTGTGGGAAACAGCCAGTTGCTATGCGGTTTACAAGAATTAATTGAAGCCTTATTCAGTAGGCGGGTGGTTTCACTTGGCCGGATTGGAGCGCACGGTGCGAACAGCCCCGCCACGCTGATGGGCCCGGACGACCAAGCTCACCAAGAATTCTTCATGTGTCAATGGTCCGCAAGCCTCAAGGGTAGACGAGAGGCAGGCATCAGGGCTGAGATCGGGGTTGGGGTTTAGTTCCAAAATGCGCGGTTCATCCTGGCTGTCGAGCCGGAAATCTACTCGCGCATAATCCCGGCAACCCAGCACCGCAAATGCCTCGCGGGCAATGCGGCCAAGCTTGTCTTGCATTTCGTCATCGATATGCGCTGGGATATCCAAAGGTGTGTGATTGAAGTCTTCCGACTCCATCTCCCATTTGGCCTCATAGGTGAATATTGGCCAGATTCCGGGGCCTTTCCGTTCGAAACGAATTTCAAAGGCGGGCAGGCTAACCAATCCCACGCCTTTCTGCTCCAATACCACCACACTGAATTCACGGCCGGGAAGGTATTCTTCCACCAAAACCGGACCCCCATGCTCACGGAGAACATAGTCCACACGCCGCACTAACGCTTCCTGACCGCTGACAACGCTATGGTGGTCGATCCCGACGCTGGCATCTTGGCCGGCCGGTTTGACCATCACGGGCCAATCGAATGGGCATGCAGGAACACGCGAATCGGGCAAACATAAAAAGCCTGCTACCGGTAGGCCTGCACCAGCCAACAAGCGTTTGGAGGATGCTTTGTCCCGTGCAATTGACAGCGCGGGAGAAGGGCACCCAGTGAACGGGATTTCCAACCATTCAAGAATTCCGGCAGCGGTGGACTCAGTGCCCCCGGCGTCCCCCAAACCTTCGAACAGGTTAAAAACAACTTCAGGTTTGCGGGCCTGTAATTCGCTAAATATAACACTAGGGTCACGGCCAACCGGCAATGTTTCAACGTTCATGCCAGCCGCAAGAAGTGTCTTAAGGGTGTGGTTAACAATGTATTCGACCTCGTGCTCCGATTCCTTCAAAGGGTGGTCAGCTTCCAGGACAGGTTGATTGAAAAGAATAAGGACTTTGAAAGGATATTGAGGCAATGGTTTGGCTAGCCTTTGTTGGGTTAGAATAGTCGGTTTTACCAACCGGTTACAGGGCGGGATAGATTCGGTTTGTTCGGGAAATTCGGACTGGGAATCCGACATCTGACTCATGCTCCATGGTCTGCCAGTACCATATCATGACGTCTGGCACAGGAGGCGATAACTCGCCTCAAAATGTCAGCATGGTTCAACCCATGCCCTTTGGACAAGATACACAAATCCCCAGTAACCGGGTCGAGGCCGGGCAGTGGATTCACCTCAAGAAAAACAGGTTCACCCTTCCGCACCCGAAAATCAATGCGAGAAATGTCACGCAGACCTAATTGATCCCACACTTTTCGGGCAAGATACTTGATTCGGTTTAAGGTCTTTTCGGGGAATTGGGCGGGCGCTTCGTACCGAACCATTTCCTGCCAATTCCGTTTGACTTCCAAGCTGTAAACAAAGGCTTCAGTGGGCTTTTGGGGAAGAATGCGCATCACTCCAATCCAAGGTTCTCCAGGGCCCAGCAGGCCTACGGTAACCTCGTCGCCCGCAATAAATTCCTCAACCATGGCAGGCTGGCCGTAGTGGCTTTGGCAAGCAAGAATCGCCTCTTCAAGCTCGTGGTGGTTTCGCACCAGCGATCGGGTGCGTATGCCTTTGCTAGAGCCTTCCCATGCGGGTTTAACCAACATGGGAAATGACAGGAGGCCTTGCTGTGCCTAGGAGTCAATATCGGGGATCGGATCGCCTGGGGATAGAACTATTTCGCAAGGAACAGCAACCCCAGACGCACTAACAATTCGCTTGGTCCATGATTTATCCAAGGCAACCCCCAGAGTGGATGGGTCGCTCCCTGTGCATGGAATGGAAAGACTTTGGCAAACCGCAGGAACTAAGGCTTCTCGGGAACGGCTTGGTATCGTTCCCTCGGCAATATTGAAAACCATGTCGATTGGATCGGCAGGATCAACCAGCCTTTTCACCAATGGCAACCCATTACCCAGTAGGGTTACCCGGTGGCCTAATGCTGCAATGGAATGACGCAAAGCCTCAATAGTCTTAGGACTATCCAGCTCTTCCTGCCAGTCATCAGGTTTGCCTTCGGCCCCGGTGTCAACCCGGAGGTCGAAGGCTATGCCTATATGCACAAATCACCCTGAGAAAGTTTCCGGCAAAAGGGCCTAAAGTGAGCAGCCCCCACGGCCGGTGGAATGGGTTGGCTCCCCACCTTCTTCTGTCGAATAGCCTGCTGGGCGTTTTTGTTCAACCATGCGCAAGGCCCTTCGCTTCAAGCGCTCAGTATTTTCAGGAATTAGTGCAGTCCGCTGACCAGTCAATAAGCTACTAACTCCCCGTGAGGGGGTCGGCGACACAGTAGAAGGCTTGTCTTGGGCTTGGTAACGAACCACCATGCCTTCGTAATTCCGGAGAATAACCGCATCGTCTGAAGCACTTATAAGGTAATTGGGCATCACGGGAATTTTGCCGCCACCGTGAGGGCTATCCACGACGTAGGTCGGAATACCCAGCCCTGACATGTGCCCACGAAGGCCTTCCACGATTTCCAAGCCTTTCCATACCGAAGTACGAAAATGGCCGGCACCAATAACTGGGTCGCAGTGGAATAGATAATATGGGCGAACTTTAATTCTTAGTAATGCCCGTAGCAGCTTGCGCATGGTGCCCAAATCGTCATTCACTCCTTGAAGAAGCACGGAGTGATTGTTGACTGGGACGCCGGCAGATAGAAGCATTCGAACGCCTTTAGCAGCTTCTGGGGTCACCTCGCGGGGGTGGTTAAAGTGCGTTTGAACCCAAACCTTGCCGGTTGAACCCAGCAGATCGATAAGGTCTTGGTCAAACAGGCGCATTGGAAGTGTTACAGGAACCCTAGTGCCCACTCGCAATACATCCACATGGGGAATGGCAGACAGCGATTCAATAAAAAATCGCAAGCGTGTGGGGGACAAGGTAAGCGGATCGCCACCGGACATGATCACATCCCGAATCTCGGGGTGACTGGCTACATAATCGACCATTCGCTGGTCGTCACGGGTGATTGTATCCCACCCACCACGAACCATAGTTGCACGCTTGCGAGTGCAAAACCGGCAGTACATTGTGCAAACATGAGTGGTGACCACCAATGCCCTATCCGGGTACCGGTGGGTCAATCCAGGAACAGGAGAGTCGAGGTCTTCCTCTAGGGGATCCTCGAGCTCATACCCAGAAGGATTCTCGAGTTCTTTGGATGATGGAACTGACTGTAAACGAATAGGGTCGGTTGGATCTGTGGTATCAATCAGTGAGAAATAATAGGGGGGTATAGAGGTTTTGTATTCCCTCTCTAATTCGCCCAAAGACTGCAGCTCATCAGCGGGCAAGTCAAGCAATTCGCGCAATTGACGAACAGATCGTACTGCGTTTTGAGATTGCCAGCGCCAATCATTCCACTGTTCTTCAGGAACCGAAGCCCACAGCGGATGACGCGTGGGGGCACCGGGAGGATCATCATCGTCGACTGGTGCGACGGTGAAGATTGGGCTGCGGGTCACAATGGGTGCCGTCGCATTTGACTCAAGAGGGCTCATGCTCTCGAAGGCCTCGTCCCTTGTGGTAGTCGCGGATGGGGCTCATCTTGAACCCTGGCCTCGCACAGCTGCGTGCGGACCCGACTACCATTGGGAGAATACTAATCTTAGGCCTTTAAAAAGCAAGGTCATGTTGGGCGATGAAATGGCAGGGAAAACCAGCCTGTTTTTCCCTTATTTGTTTTTATTCAGTTTTTATATATTGCTTGTGTTTTTTAAGGTTTCCTGTGATGGCGATTTGTGCCTGATTGCCTTGTTTTATAGATGTTTTTGGTTTCCGAATGTTCAATTCAACTGGTTTTTTGGGCAAAGTTTGATGCGTGTGCCAATGGGCTCGGCTCATGTTTTTGGGTTGAGCGATGTGGTTCGGGCCATCTTGAGGCCAGAAATTTTTTTCATTTTTTTTGTCCAAATGTGACCACTTGGTGGCTTTGGTGGTCTCCTCGAACTCTTGGAGAGGATGGTTTGGGCGTCCTGACCCAATCCTTGGTGCATGGCCTTTGTGCGATATCGACCATCCGTTGTAGGGCCTAATTTGGAGACGATTCGTGGCAATTGAACGGGGAGTGGGGTTTACGTTCTCTTTTTCAGTATTGGCGGTCACGCTAACTGAGTTGATTTGCGAAACAGGGTAAGGATGTCCATTTTTATTTTGAATTTGTTTTACCTTGGTTTTAAGGGTTTTCAAAATAGCGAAGTCTTTGGATGCCATTTTCTTTTGCCAAATCTGGTTAGGCACTTCCTTATAGGTCCGAGATTTTTTTGGATGTCAGTCTGGGTTGAGTGACTGCTCCACGAACAGTGTGAGCCTTTAAGAGTGTACTCTTAATATGGGTTAAAATGGGTTCTTGGGGAGTGTTGGTACTTGGTAATGGGGAGGTGGGGCATGAATCGTAGTGCACCGTTGATTGCAGGACTGTTATTCGCGGGTTTGGCCTTTGCTGCTGATACAGAGGCACTGGTTCAAAAGCTGCGATCCAGCAACCCCGATGAGCGTAGGGAAGCGGCAAGGGCTCTGTCTGACTTGGGAGCAGATGCAAAGGGGGCCACTAAAGCACTAACGCTGGCGCTAGCGGATAGGGACAGGTTTGTCCGGCGTTTTGCGGCACAGGCATTAGGCTCTATTGGACCAACCGCGGCTGGGGTCGCAACTGATCCTTTGGGCAAACTTCTTTCAGCCCCCAGCGAGACAAAAGAGGTGCAGGAAGCAGCAGCAACCGCATTGGGAACCATGGGGGCCAAAGGATTGGATCCCTTGTTAACCGCGCTCAAGAATAAAAAACTGGAAGATTCTGTTCGCCAAAAAGCCGCTGAATCCCTTGGGAATTTAGGCGATTCTGCCACGCCGGCTGTGCCTGCATTGATCAAGGCTCTACAGGATCCGGCAATCAGGGCAGCGGCTGTAGGAGCGCTTGGTGAAATAGGCCTCCCCGCCAAGGGTGCCGAAAAGGATCTGAGGGATTTGTTGGAAAATAAACAATTGAAACGAGACAAGGGGCTTCGGTCTTCCGTTCAATCCAGTTTAAAAAAGATAGGTGGTAAGCTGCCTGCTTCTGGTAAGAAGTAGGCTTTGGGTCTTTTGGCTAATTTGCGTTTTGGGAAATGATTTAAATCATGAAGACTACCGGGCCAGCAGATAGATGGGGGCTTTCGGGGGTTAGCCCGCAAGTTTGGGATCGGATTCAATCAGTAGAAGCTGTTACGGAGGATGAACGAGCAGCCGATGGACGGCAAAATAGCGATGCCTTGTGGGTGCTTGATCGAGTGGCTGCCAATGCCCGTCTATTGGATTTGGGGTGTGGGTCAGGGCGGTTGATGGAACTGCATATGGCGCGTAATTCGGATGCCAAAGGTGGCTGGGCCTTGGGGGTGGATTTGTCTTGGCCAGCTTTAGAAGCGGCCCACAAACGGTTGCTAGGGAAGGGGCTTCAGGCAAGATTGATTCGAGCCAATTTGGTTGATTTGCAGTGCATCCAAGGGGCAGATTTGGATGCTGCCGCTTGCTTGTTTAGCACATTGGGCATGATTCGGGGCTACGGCAATAGGTTGCGCTTTTTGAACGGCGTTTACAATTCGCTAAAAACAGGCGGGGCTTTATTTATCCATGCCCATGCGCGTTGGTGGCATTTGACTACGGCCAATGGTCGTTATTGGTTATTGAGGGACATCTGGGCCCGCCTTATGGGGAGGGAAAGCGCAGGTGAGTTCCGCTCGCCCCAAACCCCTGCCCATGTGCCCAGCTTGGGGCATTTTTCCAAAGGCGAATTATACCACTTGGTAAAAATGGCAGGATTCACTCCAATTGAGTGTTGCCGGGTGGAGGGGTATGCCCGACCATCCGGTGAAAAACAAAACCATCAAGGTTGGTTTACCAATTGGTCGCCAGCGCATGGATGGCTGATGGTTGCCAGAAAATAAAAACGTAACCGTTCACCGCCTAAGCGAGTGAAGGCGCGGTTTTTCCATTTCTCAATGCGGTGACTGCGTCGCAGAGGAACTGGACCACGGCCTTGCCCTGCAGTTTCAGCGTTTGTGTCACGGGCAAAACCCGCTCGACGAAACGGAAGCCTATTTCGCTGTGGCAGCCGAAGGAGAT
>CAIWHS010000058.1 GCA_903912515.1 uncultured Planctomycetaceae bacterium | reverse complement strand
TGCCCCAGATGGTTCTCCGCAAAAGGATTTTCCAATTCGACGCCTATGCGATCCAAACACAGCAAAGGATAGGCGACGAGCATAGTCACTACTGGAACCAACCAGTCGCTCCCCAGTTTGTGCATGAGCGCGAAAGGCAGGGTGAATAAAAATAAGGCAATAAAACGCCTTATCTTGATGGAGTAGACCCTCGCCAAAGGGGTATGCAAAATGCGTTCACATGCCCCCACATGATCGATGAGCTGAGCTCTCTCCTTGTCGATCTGAATGAATTGAAATTGGTTTAACTGGCCTTGGCTGGATGCCTGCTTGAGCATTTGTGCGAGTGTCAATGCAACGAAGCTTGGTGGGTGAGCGGACTTAAAAATCTGACTTGAAGCGTTGGGGCCCAGCAAGGCATCTACTTGGTCCGAGTTGGATTGGCCGCGAAGAAAACACCTTGCAACATGTGGAAAAGCGGCCACCCACTTGACAAAAACTTCACGCCAAGACGAGCCTTCCGGCCCATAGGCTATTGCACTAACCGCAAGGTTGCGGGATTGATTGACAATCCCTCCCCACAGTTTCCGGGCTTCCCACCACCGGTCGTAGCCGGCATTTGTACGCAATATCAGCAAGAGGCCTAATGCAGCACCCGCAATTTCGTAGGGTGCTATTTCAATAGTGAGGCGGGTGCCAGTTTGTTCCTCAAACGCCCAATCAGCCAGAGAAATGAGGCCGCCAATTAGAGCGAATAACAGAACATTGCCAACCACCAGTGGCACGACTGAGCCACTTAGAGCAAAGGCCTCTTTCCAGAATGACTGGCGGGATTCGTATGGCATTGGTTGAATTTTCGTTTTTCGGATTTTTAATCAAGCTGGGGATTGTCAAATAGATGGTAAGCTGCCGGCCTTCTTAATCCCACCTTTGGGGTATTGCTTTTCGGCCACGGTGAGAAACTGGCCTGATAAACTATCGTAGGCAAAAACATCACCGGTTTCGATTTTGTAGACCCAGCCATGCAGGAGGAGGTCGCCTTTTTTTAGCCTGGAAGCAACAGAGGGAAGTGTCCGAAGGTTTTCCAACTGGACGAGGACATTTTCCTCGACGGTGGCGGTGAGAAGCTTTTCCCCTTCGAGATGTTGATAGTTTTCCCTCATGATCCGCTTGGTGGCCTCGGCATGGTGGAGCCAGGAGGATACGGATGGTAGGGAGGCCAAAGCCTCGGGATTGAGAAGGCCCTGCATTGCCCCGCAATGGGAATGGCCGCAGATGATAATTTCCTTCACCCCCAAGGCCGCGACCGCATATTCAATGGTTGCGACCTCGCCGCCTGCGGGTGCGCCGTGTGGGGGGATAATGTTGCCCGCATTACGGAGGATGAACAACTCGCCTGGATTTGAACGAGTGAGCAAATTTGGATCGATGCGGGAATCGGAGCAGGTGATAAACAAGGTTTCGGGTTTTTGGCCGAGAGAGAGATTCTCGAACAAGCCTTGCAAGCTTTGGAAGTCTTCTTGCTGAAATTGATGAATTCCCTCTATTAGTTTTTGCATAAATTCTTTTCCTTCAGTTAGAGCAAAAGTTGAACAGTTTTATTTAACAGTTAGCGTTTTGGCAACCTTAACTGCCGCACACTTCCTTAAGTATTCGAAAGATTCTTAGCCAATTGGTTAGGAAAAGTCAATCGAACCTGAATTTTCCTTCAGCCAATGTGCGAGGTGACTAGGGCCTTGGAGCAAGCCAATTGGGCCAATTAGATATATACAAATATCCAAGGACATTTATAGATACACATTGCCTCCGCTCGGCCGATTACCAAGTTTTGGTATGGGACTGCTAAGCAATCTTGAGAGCTTAAATTTGTCAAAATCTGGACACTGCAGTTTTTTGATGGATTTCATTTTCGTAGATATTCCACTTTTGCAGATTGCCGAGGATGATTTTTCATCAAAAGCCATAAGTGTCGTGATTGTGGGACAATTAGTTTGCCGAATTTCCCCCATACAGGGGGGTGTATCATGCGCTATTTCGCCATTTGCCTTGGATTTATTGCCACAGCCGTTGCCTGCCGAGCCGAGGTGGTAGTTTTGAGCAATTACTCACCTGAATCATCGGGAACGAGCATGGCATTGTCGACAGACACGCCTGCCAAAATTGGCTGGAACATTGCTGGTATTTCAGGGCATTTGAGCCGGGTGAAGCTTCGCATTTTGAACAGCGGCCCCAACACGCTGAATGTGCTGACGCTTTCTTTTGGTCTTGATGCGAGCGCCTCGACTATCACCCGGAATTATTCTGCCAGGGGCGGTGACATAGGCTCAACCGGCTATAGCAATTGGGAATTTGATTTGGGCGACTTGCTTTCTGTCATTCAGGGCGGGGCTGGCAACCTGTATTTCAAAGTTGCCGGCCAATCTGAAAACGCACTAGCCAACTGGGTGACCACCAACAATTCGGTCGCGGAATTTTATGGTTGGTCTGGTGGAACCACGGAAAACCCAGCAAGTGGGCAATTCGAACTCTCGGCGGTGCCGGAACCGGGGACCTGGATTTTGATGTTTGTGGCGCAGGTGATGGTTGTAGGTGGGTGGTTGTTGCGAAAAAGGCGGGCTTTGGCCTGAACAGGGATGCTGGCCCATGGCCTGCTGGGCTGCTATGCTTTTGACAGGTGAGTATTACCCGGTCAACCGCAGAGCGTCATCATGATCCCTGAAGATTTGCTGCAATTGCTGCGCTGCCCGCTGGATACCTCGATTCCACTGGAATACCAGGCTGAATCGGCCGCCAAACTGCCTGCGCTGCGTTGTACCCGTTGCTCGCTACTTTACCCGGTTCGCGACGAAATCCCGTGCATGCTTCCCGAGGAAGCAGTGCTTCCACCTGGGTGCCCTGACATAGACCACCTTCCTTGCCAAAAATCACGAAAACATAGCTGATCTAGGCTTCAACCTTGCGGGACGCGGATGTTTACCGTTGCCTGTTACGTACTGTTGGGATCATTAGCGAGTGCGCAGGGGCCCAATCAGCCCGAGGCACTCGCACCAACTCCTGATGAGCAAGACCGCAACCTTTTGGCCCAATTTCGCATTGGAACAGGCGGGCCTGAACTTCTTGGCCGCTTAAAAAACCAAGTAGGCGACCCCCAAGCCATGGCACGGGCCAGGGCCCTTATTCCGTTTTTGGGAAATGAAGATTTTGAAATCCGGGAAAAGGCCAGCCGGAATTTGGCGGGACTTGGCAGCACTGTGCTTGAAGTATTGCGAGAAAACTCCAATCACCCGGATGCGGAGATAGCTCGTCGAGTGCGGGATGCCCGGGAAAGCATTGAAGAGACGCAATCTTTCCAAGTGATGGGGGCGATAATCCGGCAACTGACACGCGAAAAAGTGCCCGGAACGGTTGAAGCCCTGTTGCAACTTTCGGAGGCGCGGGGCGATCCGGAATGGATCAACTTGGTGGAACGACCTCTTGGAAGGCTTGCTAGCGAATCCATAGTGGCCCTTGAGAAGGCCGCCACCAGCGCCACCCCCCGAGTTCGATGGCTGGCAGGCAAAGCCCTTTGCCAAACGCCCGAGGGGAAAGCAATTGCCCGCAGACTCCTGAAGGACCCTGACCATTTGGTTCGTTGGCGGGTAGCACTAGCATTGGGGCGATCTGGTGACGAAGGCGCTTCTTTGCCTGTGGTAGTTCAGGAATTGCATTTGGCCAATCAGGTTGCCGGTTTTGAAATGGAAGACTGGCTGCACCAGGTTGCTGGTGAAAGCGGGCCAGCCCCGCTTCCATGGCCTGGCACCGCCGGAGGGCGTGCTGAGCGGCAAAAAGCCTGGGAAGAATGGTTAGGCCGCCGCCCGGTGGCCAAAACAATGCCTAACCGAACTCTGACGGTGCTTTTGGATGAGGGAATTGTGCGGATGCTGGATGGGCAGAACCAGCCGATTTGGGAATTGAAGAACATCGCCTTTCCGCTGGATGTTGAATACCTGCCTGGTGGTCGCATTCTTGTGGCAGAGCATGGGGCGAACCGGGTAACAATACGATCGAGCCGGAACGAGGTGATTTGGGAACGGACTATTGAGATGCCACTTGCCGCCCAGCGGACGGGGCGAGGGACGATTTTGATCACCACCGCCGAGCTGATTTTGGAGGTGGATGGGGCCGGAACAGAAGTGGCTCGATTTAACCCAGATGGCAGGCTTGGCAATGGTGGTACCAGCATCATGAAGGCCCAAATGCTACCTGGAGGGGAGCTGGGGCTTGTGACTCAACGGCGGGAACTTGGTGAAGACGCCAAGTTTGTGCGATTGGACAGCGACTGGCGGGAAGTGGGTCGCCTTGGGGTGCATGTGGGCACCAGCGGTGGACGGATTGACTGGCAAGCCAATGGCAATGTGCTGGTGCCGGAACTGGATAAGAACCGGGTTGTGGAGTATGACCCCGCCGGCAAGGAGCTTTGGATTGCTGATGCAGAGGTGCCAGTCTTTGCCATGCGAACCCCCAAGGGGACCACGCTGATGACCTCCCGTAGTGATGCCGGGGCCAAAGAGGTGGATAAAAAGGGCGCAACGATTTGGAACTATAAAGGTGAATCGCGCGTGACCCGAGCGATTAGGCTGCCTTAGTTGATT